>CALGGL010000286.1 GCA_937915975.1 uncultured Lachnospiraceae bacterium
TCTCAAGATCTGACTCAAGCCATCCCGGAACTGTATGTCCTGCATTTGCCTCAACGATATCCTTATATCTCTGTAAAGATTTGCTCTTTTCTCTTATCTCAATTTTATCACCGGCATTTACTCTGTATGAAGGGATATTTACGCACTTGCCGTTTACTAAAACATGCTTGTGGTCAACAATCTGTCTTGCCTCACGTCTTGTTCTGGCAAAGCCCATACGGAATACGATGTTGTCAAGTCTTGACTCAAGTAAAATCATAAGATTCGGACCTGTAAGACCCGGCATTCTCTCTGCCTTATTATATAAGTTACGGAAAGGCTTCTCAAGCATACCATAGATAAACTTAGCCTTCTGCTTCTCACGAAGCTGCATACCGTACTCACTTACTTTTCTATTTGCTCTTGTTAACTTTCTCTTTGACTTCTTATTTACACCGAGATACATTGGCTCCATACCCAAAGATCTGCATCTCTTAAGAACTGGGGTTCTATCTACTGCCATTTCCTTGTACCTCCTTATTAAACTCTTCTTCTTTTTGGCGGACGACATCCGTTATGTGGAACAGGTGTAACATCCTTTATACTTACAACCTCAAGTCCGCTTGCTGAAAGCGCACGAATAGCTGCCTCTCTACCTGAACCCGGACCCTTAACCATAACGTCAATAGTCTTTAATCCATATGGCAAAGCAGCCTTTGCAGCAGTCTCTGCTGCCATCTGTGCAGCATAAGGAGTAGACTTTCTTGAACCTCTGAAACCTAATCCACCTGCACTTGCCCAAGATAATGCATTACCCTCGGCATCTGTTAATGTAACAATTGTATTATTGAAAGATGACTGAATATGAGCCTGTCCACGTTCAACGTTCTTTCTGACACGCTTCTTAGCCACTTTTTTAGTAGTAACTTTCTTAGCCATTAACCTAAACCTCCCTGGTTATTCTATAACTTCCGCGACGTTTTATCGTGGACTACAATTATTTCTTCTTATTAGCTACTGTCTTCTTAGGACCCTTACGAGTTCTTGCGTTTGTCTTAGTCTTCTGACCACGAACAGGAAGTCCCTTTCTGTGACGGATACCACGATAGCATCCAATCTCCTGTAAACGCTTGATATTAAGAGCTATTTCTCTACGTAAATCACCCTCTACAACCTGAGTCTCGTTGATAACCTCACTGATTCTCTTAACCTCATCATCAGTTAAATCACGAACTCTGGTATCAGGATTAACTTTTGCTTCTGTAAGAATTCTTGTTGCTGAAGCTCTACCTATACCATAGATATAAGTAAGTCCAATCTCGATTCGCTTGTCTCTTGGTAAATCAACACCTGAAATACGAGCCATTCTAAATTACCTCCGTAAAATTTAACTTCTCTTACACGCCGGTAAATAACCGACTTTCCTGCTTTACGATATCTGAGTATCTCTTAACAATCGTTAAGAGGTGAAATGCATACCCGACATCACAAAGCATAACTACTTATTATAATGAATTAGCATTAAAAAATGCTACAGCCGCTTTTTAAGTTAGAATATAATACATAAAGTATTACACGCACAAAGACAAGGTATAGTTGCAGATGGGCTATCATCCTAGATACCTTGTTCTAACCGGATATGTCAGTTAATTATCCCTGACGCTGTTTGTGCTTTGGATTTTCGCAGATTATTCTAATACTGCCTTTTCTTTTAATGACTTTGCACTTATCGCAAATCGGTTTAACTGATGCTCTAACCTTCATTAAAATGCACTCCTTTCAAAAAAGTCCGCTACAAATTGATATTCTATCATTATTCATTACAATTTGCAAGCAAATTTTTAACAAATTTATTTTGCTCTCCAGGTAATACGGCCTTTTGTCAAATCATAAGGTGAAAGAACAACCGTTACCTTATCTCCCGGAAGGATCTTAATGTAGTTCATTCTGAGTTTTCCGCTTATATGTGCTAAAACCTTAAGTCCATTCTCAAGTTCAACCTGAAACATTGCATTTGGAAGCTTTTCAAGTACAACGCCTTCCATTTCGATTTCATCTGCCTTTGGCATAAATAAACCCTCCTAATATACTATCTACAAATCAATTCCTTCTGCTCTGGATAAAATCTCCGGCTCACCGTCAGTTATAAGAATTGTATTCTCATAATGTGCTGAAAGCTCACCGTCTGCCGTAACTACTGTCCAATCGTCATCCAGCCATTCAACCTCATGTGTTCCGATATTTATCATCGGTTCAACCGCTATAGTCATACCTGCCTTAAGCTTCGGACCCTTCCTTCCTCTCGGGAAGTTCGGAACCTCAGGTGCCTCGTGAAGATTTGCTCCAACTCCATGACCTACAAGAGCCTCAACTGCCGTATAACCTCTTGCGGTTATATAATTATAAACCGCTTCAGATATATCATTTATATGATTGCCTTCCTTACACACCTTAAGTGCTTCGAAAAAGCTCTGCTTTGTTGCATCGATTAAAGCCTGTGCCTTATCGCTTATCTTGCCTACTCCGTAGGTTCTTGCCGAGTCTGAATGATATCCCTCATATATGACACCTGCATCAAGACTTACGATATCTCCCTCCTGAAGTATTCTGTGCTTTGAAGGTATTCCGTGAACAACCTCATCATTTACAGATACACATATCGAAGCCGGATAACCGTTATAATCAAGAAATGAAGGTATACATCCAAAGCTTCTTATTACATCCTCACCTATTTTATTAATCTCGTATGTTGATATTCCCGGCCTTACAGCCTTCTTCATTTCCTCATGTGTTATGGCAAGAATCCTTCCTGCCTCTCTCATCAAGTCTATCTCTCTGTGCGATTTAATTATTATAGCCATATCATTACTCTCCCAAGATGCTTACAATTGCGTTAAATACGTCATTCATGTCTACAGTTCCGTCAACCTCTTTAAGTATTCCCTTCTTATTATAGTAATCAATGAGTGGCTGAGTCTGCTCATGATATACATTAAGTCTGTTAAGAACTGTCTCAGGCTTATCATCATCTCTTAAGATAAGTGCTTCACCACATGCATCACATTTTCCCTCAACCTTAGTCGGGTTATACTTAATATGATATGTTGCACCACAGCCTACACATGCACGTCTGCCTGACATTCTGTTTACTATATTCTCATCAGGTACTTCTACATCGATTGCATAATCTACGCTGTCGCCGTTTGCTGAAAGTGCCTTATCAAGAGCCTCAGCCTGTGGAATGGTTCTTGGGAAACCGTCAAGTATATAACCGTTCTTACAGTCATCAGCCTTAAATCTATCCATAATAAGATCAACTACAAGCTCATCCGGTACAAGTAATCCCTTGTCCATGTACTCCTTAGCCTTAGCGCCAAGCTCTGTACCGTTCTTAATATTTGCTCTGAATATATCTCCTGTTGAAATGTGTGGTATTCCAAACTTCTCAGCTATCATCTTTGCCTGTGTTCCTTTTCCTGCACCCGGTGCACCTAACATAATTATCTTCATACTTTCTTCTCCTTCTATCTACTATATAAAACATGTCAATCTGTTACATTTATATCAATTCTCTCTAAAAGAGAAATATTAATCGTATTTAAAACTCTTTAAACCCGACTGATTACGTCGAAATGTATAAAGTAGTCTATAATCAGGAATAGGAATGTATCAAAATGATACACTCCCTATATCCTATATTATACTATTCTGATAAGAAACCTGAATAATTTCTTACAATCATCTTAGATTCAATCTGCTTAATAGTTTCAATGATAACACCTACGATGATGATAAGTGATGTTCCTCCAAAGGATACATTTGCACCGAACATTCCGTTAAAGAATATCGGTATTATCGCAACTATTATAAGTCCGACCGCACCTATGAAAACTATATAATTGAGAATCTTATTAAGGTAATCCTGAGTCGGCTTACCCGGTCTGATACCCGGTATAAATCCTCCGCTCTTCTTCATATTGTTTGCAACCTCCATCGGATTAAAGGTTACCGATGTATAGAAGTATGCAAAGAAGAATACCAAAAGGATATATACTATAAGACCTATGCTTGCCCAAGGATATGCCTTATTAAACCAATAGTTTGAATTCATTCCCTGCATTATCTTAGCCCATGTGCTTGAAGTCTTTATGTTAAATAAATTAACAATAACTGCAGGTACTGATAAAAGTGATGACGCAAAGATGATTGGGATAACGCCTGAGGTATTAACCTTAAGAGGTATATGACTTCCTCTTCCTCCGACCATACGTCTTCCCTGTACCTTTTGTGCATATTGAACAGGGATTTTTCTCTCGCCATCCTGTAAAAGAACAACAAGTGCAACTGTTACGATGATTACCAAAGCTACAATTGCTATGGCAATAACCATATTTACGATATCCTTACCCTTTACAAACTTAAGATAAAGATCATAAAAATCACTTGGCATTCTTGATACAATGTTTATAAGAAGTATTATTGAAATACCATTACCAACACCATAGTCGGTTACCTTTTCACCAAGCCACATTACAAAGGTACTTCCTGTTGTAAGTGTTATGATGATTAAAAGATATCCGAGTACTCCTGTAATTGTAAGATAATTTCCTCTGTCAAA
The DNA here is from genome assembly GCA_937915975.1 of uncultured Lachnospiraceae bacterium. GTDB lineage: Bacteria > Bacillota > Clostridia > Lachnospirales > Lachnospiraceae > Coprococcus_C. Next base: position 4,598 of record CALGGL010000286.1, read on the forward strand.
ACCGATACAAAGACCTAAGCTTTCAATTACAGCAAGAAGAATAGTTACATATCTTGTTATAGCTGTTATCTTCTTACGTCCATCCTCTCCATCCTTCTGCATTTCTTCCAAAGCAGGAATTGCAATTGTAAGAAGCTGAATTATAATGGATGAAGTAATGTATGGTGTAACGTTAAGTGCAAATATGGACATCTGCGTAAATGAGCCTCCGGTAAATGAACTAAGGAAACTGTTCGCATCTCCGAGTGCACCCTCCAAATATTCCTTAACTGCCTGAGTATTAAGCCCCGGTACGGGTATAAGACAACCAAGTCTTATTACTACAAGAACAAGCAGAGTGAATAATAATCCGTTTCGTATTTCTTTAACTTTAAGTGCATTACTTAAGGTCTTGAACATACTAAATCACCTCAACTTTTCCGCCAAGAGCTGTAATCTTCTCCTCAGCTGCTTTACTGCAGGCATTAACCTTAACAGTAAGCTTCTTAGTTAACTCTCCATTTCCTAATATCTTAACGCCGTCTCTGGCATTTTTAACGATACCTGCCTCGATAAGAGATGCAACGGTAACCTCTGCACCATCATCAAATCTTTCAAGAGCTGAAACGTTGATTGCTACGATTTCCTTGTGGTTTCTGCACTTGAAACCTCTCTTAGGAATTCTTCTATAGAGTGGCATCTGGCCACCTTCAAAACCAGGTCTAGGTGCGCCTGAACGAGCTTTCTGACCTTTGTGTCCTTTACCTGCGGTCTTGCCATTTCCTGAACCATGTCCACGGCCTCTTCTGAAGTTATCGCTTTTAGTTGCGCCTTCAGCCGGCTTTAAACTTGATAAATCCATGACTTTACCTCCTTCTTCAATCTAATTCTTAAGCCTCTTCAACTTTTACTAAATGTCTAACCTGCTTAACCATTCCCTGAGTTGCTGCATTGTTAGGTAACTCAACAGTCTTATGCATCTTATTGAGACCTAATGCCTTTACAGTAGCTCTATGCTTTGGAATAGCACCAATAGGTGATTTAACTAATGTAACTTTTACCTTATCTGCCATTTCGTAAAACCTCCTTAGTTCATGATCTCGTCTAATGACTTACCACGGAGTCTGGCTACTTCCTCAGGTGACTTAATCTTTGAAAGGCCTTCGATTGTAGCAAGAACAACGTTCTGCTTATTGTTTGAACCTAAGGACTTTGTACGGATGTTCTTGTATCCGGCAAGCTCAAGTACTGAACGAGCAGGACCACCTGCGATGATACCGGTACCTTCCGGAGATGACTTTAGCAATACTCTTGCACTGCCAAATTCACCTGTCCAGTCGTATGGAATACTACCATTCTCATTTATGTTTACTTTTACTAATTTCTTAATTGCATCTTCTTTTCCCTTACGAATTGCTTCAGGAATTTCAGTTGCCTTGCCAACACCTGCACCGATGTGGCCGTTCTTATCTCCAACAACTACAAGAGCAGCAAATCTCATGTTACGTCCACCCTTAACAACCTTAGTGACACGCTTGATATTTACAACCTGCTCTTCTAATTCTAACTTGCTGGCATCTATAATTTCATGCTTCATAGAATATTTCCTCCTTTATTAGAATTCCAGGCCTGCTTCTCTTGCTGCATCTGCCAAAGCCTTAATCTTACCCTGATATATAAAGCCGCCTCTGTCAAAGACAACCTCCTTGATGCCTGCATCAAGAGCTTTCTTAGCAATAACCTGTCCCAAGTAAGCTGCTGCAGCCACATCATTGGTCTTCTCTAACTGATCCTTAACATCCTTCTGAACTGTTGAAGCTGACACTAAAGTGTTTCCTACTGTATCATCAATAATTTGGGCGTACATATGATTATTACTTCTGAATACAGCAAGTCTTGGTCTTTCAGCAGTGCCGCTAAAACGGTTACGAATCTTTAAATGTTTTTTAGTACGAATAGCACTTCTTGATTCTTTCTTAATCATCTTTTTCACTCCCTTAATTATTTCTTACCAGTCTTACCAACTTTACGTCTTATAACCTCATCAGCATACTTGATACCCTTGCCCTTATATGGCTCAGGTGCTCTCTTCTCTCTGATTTCGGCAGCATATTGGCCAACCTTTTCTTTATCTATACCACTTACAATTATCTTGTTACCATCAACTGTTGTTGTGATTCCCTCAGGATCTGTCATATCAACAGGATGTGAATATCCGAGTGCAAGATTTAACTTGTTACCCTGCTTAGCTGCTCTGTAACCTACACCGTTAACCTCGAGCACCTTCTGATATCCTTCTGTAACTCCGATTACCATGTTATTAATGAGAGTTCTTGTAAGACCGTGTAATGACTTCATCTTCTTTAAATCATTAGGTCTCTTTACAACTATCTCTTCGCCCTCTTTTGAAATTTCCATCTCAGCAGGTAAAACTCTTTCAAGAGTTCCCTTAGGGCCTTTTACAGTCACCTTGTTATTTTCTGCTATATCTACTGAAACACCTGCAGGTATAGCGATAGGCATTCTTCCGATACGTGACATTTCGCCGTCCTCCTTAAAATTTATACGAAGCTGTACTTACTACCAAATAAATGCAAGTACCTCTCCACCAACATTTTCTTTTCTTGCTTCCTTATCAGTTAATACACCCTTGTTAGTTGAGATAATTGCAACTCCAAGACCGCCAAGAACCTTAGGAAGTTTATCCTTTGATGCATAAACACGAAGACCAGGCTTTGAGATTCTCTTAAGACCTGTAAGTATCTTCTCGTTCTTGTCTGCACCATACTTAAGTGTAATCTTTATTGTTTTAAAGTTACCCTCTTCTATAACGTCAACTGCCTTAACATATCCTTCCTTAAGAAGAATATCCGCAATCGCCAGCTTCATTTTAGATGCCGGTATATCTACTGTATCATGTTTTGCAGTATTTGCATTACGAATTCTTGTAAGCATATCTGCAATTGGATCGCTCATTGACATAATTTACTTGCCTCCTTATTTAATCTTACCAGCTTGACTTCTTAACGCCCGGTATCTGTCCCTTGTATGCCAATTCTCTGAAGCATACTCTGCAAATTCCATACTTTCTTAATACAGAATGTGGACGTCCGCATATTTTACAACGAGTATATTCTCTGGTTGAAAACTTCTGCTTGCGCTGCTGTTTTACCTTCATTGCTGTTTTAGCCATTATAATTCCTCCTCTTACTTCTTAAACGGCATACCGAAAAGTGTTAATAACTCACGAGCTTCCTCGTCTGTCTCGGCAGTAGTTACGAATATTACATCCATACCTCTTACCTTATCAACCTTATCGTACTCGATTTCAGGGAAAATAAGCTGTTCCTTAATACCTAATGCATAATTACCTCTTCCGTCAAACGCATCAGGGTTAACACCTCTGAAGTCACGTACACGTGGTAACGCAAGGTTTACGAGTCTGTCAGTAAACTCATACATCTTTTCACCTCTTAAGGTTACCTTACAGCCAATTGGCATACCTTCTCTTAACTTGAAGTTTGCAACTGACTTCTTAGCACGTGTAATAACAGCCTTCTGACCTGTAATTGTCTCCAAATCTTTAACTGCTGCATCTAAAACCTTAGCATTTTCTCTAGCTTCACCAACACCCATATTGATAACAACCTTCTCGAGCTTTGGTATCTGCATAACATTTTTATATCCGAACTTCTTCATCATAGCATCTTTAATTTCGGTGCTATACATATCTTTAAGTCTGCTCAAAATCCTGTGCCTCCTTTCCTACGCTTCCTAATCGATAACTTCTAACTTACCGTCAACCTTGGCTACTCTTACTTTATCCTTCTTTTCGCCCTGGAAGCCTACTCTAACTGTTTTACCCTTGTAAAGGTACATAACATTAGATATATCAATAGGAGCTTCCTTCTCTATAATTCCGCCCTGCTGATTCTGCATACTTGGCTTGCTATGCTTATGAACGATATTAACACCTTCAACTAATACTGTATTATTCTTAGTGTCAACTGCCAATACCTTACCTTCTTTGCCTTTATCCTTACCGGCAATTACTTTAACAAGATCGTCTTTTTTGATTTTTGTTGTTGCCACAGTCTCTACCTCCTATAATACTTCCGGTGCCAAAGAAACTATCTTCATAAACTTCTTGTCTCTTAACTCTCTGGCTACAGGTCCAAATATACGAGTTCCTCTTGGATTTCCATCATCCTTTATAATTACTGCCGCATTCTCATCAAACTTGATGTAAGAACCGTCCTTACGACGTGCTCCTTTCTTTGTACGAACGACAACAGCCTTAACAACGTCACCTTTCTTAACAACTCCGCCTGGTGTTGCATCTTTAACAGAGGCAACGATGATATCACCGATATTTGCATATCTTCTTGTAGAACCGCCTAATACTCTTATGCAAAGGATTTCCTTAGCACCTGTATTGTCAGCAACTCTAAGTCTTGTTTCCTGCTGAACCATTGTCTTTGCCTCCTTACTTTGCTTTCTCGATTATCTCGACAAGTCTCCATCTCTTATCCTTTGATAACGGTCTTGTCTCCATAACCCTTACTCTATCACCAATCTTACACTCATTGTTCTCATCATGAGCCTTGAGCTTGTAAGTTCTCTTTACAATCTTACCGTAAAGAGGATGCTTTACATTATCAACGATTGATACAACAATTGTCTTATCCATCTTATCACTTGTAACTAAACCTACACGTGTTTTTCTCAGATTTCTGTCCACAATATTTCCTCCTTTACGATATCTTAAGCCTTAGCCTTCTGGGCTATAACTGTCTGAATTCTTGCGATATTCTTTCTAACATCTTTAATTCTACTTGTATTCTCAAGCTGATTAGTGGCATTCTGGAATCTTAAGTTGAATAATTCCTTCTTAGCAGCTACTAAATCGCTCTGTAATTCGTCAAGTGATTTTGCATTTAATTCTTCTTTATATTCCTTAAGCTTCACTGCTATTACCTCCTTCTTCAACTTCCAAATCTGCCTTTGATACTATCTTACACTTAACAGGTAATTTATGTGTAGCAAGACGAAGAGCTTCCTTTGCAGTTTCCTCAGGAACACCTGCAATCTCAAACATAACTCTTCCCGGCTTAACAACAGCTACCCAATATTCAAGAGCTCCTTTACCTGAACCCATACGAGTTTCAGCCGGCTTTGCTGTAACAGGCTTATCAGGGAAAATCTTGATCCAAACCTTACCATTACGCTTTACGTAACGAGTCATTGCAATTCTGGCTGCCTCTATCTGATTTGACTTGATCCATGCCGGCTCAAGTGCAACTATACCATACTCACCATTAGTGATTTTATTTCCTCTAAGCGCCTTGCCCTTCATGCTTCCTCTGAACTGCTTACGGTGCTTAACTCTTTTAGGCATTAACATTATTTATCGCTCCCTTCCTTATTTCCCTTAGTTGGGAGTACCTCGCCATGGTAAATCCATGTCTTAACACCAACCTTACCATATGTTGTATCTGCTTCAGCAAAACCATAGTCGATATCAGCACGAAGTGTCTGAAGAGGAATAGTTCCCTCGCTGTAGAACTCAGTTCTTGCCATATCTGCACCACCAAGTCTTCCTGAACATGCTGTCTTGATACCTAAAGCTCCTGCCTTCATAGCTCTACCCATGCAAGACTTCATAGCCTTTCTGAAAGAGATACGATTCTCTAACTGTGCAGCGATATTCTCTGCAACAAGCTGTGCATCCAAATCAGGCTTCTTGATTTCCTTGATTTCGATAATAAGCTTCTTATCAGTAAGCTTCTGAACCTTAGTCTTGATCTTTTCAATACCTGCTCCACCCTTACCGATTACGATACCAGGCTTTGCTGTATAAACATTAACTCTTACCTTATCAGCAGTTCTCTCGATTTCAATCTTGGAAACATTAGCTGAATAAAGCTCTTTCTTTAAAAACTCTCTGATTTTATAGTCCTCAACAAGGTTATTTGAAAATTCGCCGTCCTTAGTATCAGCATACCACTTAGAATCCCAATCCTTGATGATACCGACTCTTAAACCATGTGGATTAACCTTCTGTCCCATTGCTTACCTCCTATCTTTCATCCAGCACAATAGTGATGTGGCTTGTTCTCTTCTCGATTCTGTAAGCCCTGCCCTGTGCTCTTGGTTGAATTCTCTTCATTGTTGGTCCCTTATTTGCATAACACTCAGCAATGTAAAGGTCTTCAGCCTTCATACCATTGTTATTCTCTGCGTTAGCAATAGCTGACTTTAATAACTTTTCTATAACCTTTGATGCATATCTGTTGTTGTAAGCAAGAATGCCAAGCGCTGAAGTTACATCCTTACCTCTGATAGCATCTAATACAAAACATGCCTTGGTTACTGAAACTCTTGCATATGACACAGTAGCCTTAGGTCTGGTATCTTTATTCTCATTTCTAAGTCTTTTAACTTGAGATCTATGTCCTTTTGCCATTGATGTATCCTCCTTTCGCCTTAACCTCTCTTACCCTTCTTTTCATCCTTACCATGTCCTCTGTAGGTTCTGGTTGCAACGAACTCACCGAGCTTATGTCCAACCATATCCTCTGTAACATATACAGGCACATGCTTTCTTCCATCATATACTGCTATTGTATGACCTACAAATGAAGGGAAAATAGTTGAACGACGTGACCAGGTCTTAACAACCTGCTTGTCATTGGCAGCATTTAATGCATCTATCTTCTTCAATAAATAATCATCTGCAAATGGTCCTTTTTTTAATGAACGAGCCATATAGTTTACCCTCCTTACTTAACGTTCTTTCCGTCTCTTGTTCTGATTATCAGCTTGTTAGACTGCTTGTTCTTCTTTCTTGTCTTTAAGCCAAGTGCCGGCTTACCCCAAGGAGTAGAAGGACCCGGTCTACCGATACTGGTTCTACCTTCACCGCCACCGTGTGGATGGTCGTTAGGGTTCATAACGGAACCACGAACTGTAGGTCTGATACCCATATGACGTGTACGTCCTGCTTTACCAACATTTACAAGTCCATGCTCGATGTTTCCAACCTGACCGATTGTTGCACGACAGATGATTGGAACCATTCTCATTTCACCTGAAGGAAGTCTTAAAGTTGCATACTTGCCTTCCTTAGCCATAAGCTGTGCTGAGTTTCCTGCTGAACGAACAAGCTGTCCGCCCTTTCCAGGATAAAGCTCAATGTTATGAATCTCGGTACCTACAGGGATTTCTGAAAGCGGTAAGCAGTTACCAACCTTAACCTCTGCCTTTGCACCGTTCATAAGCTCATCGCCAACCTTTAATCCTACAGGAGCGATTATATAAGCCTTTTCTCCATCAGCATAATGAAGAAGTGCTATATTTGCTGTTCTGTTCGGATCATACTCTATTGATGCTACCTTTGCAGGTATATCATCCTTATTTCTCTTGAAATCAATTATTCTGTACTTCTGTCTGTTTCCACCACCATGATGTCTAACAGTTATCTTACCCTGGTTATTACGTCCTGCTGTCTTTTTCTTCTTAGCAAGGAGTGATTTCTCAGGAGTGCTTGTTGTGATCTCCGCAAAATCAAGACCGGTCATATTCCTTCTTGAAGGTGTATATGGGTTATATGTCTTAATTCCCATTTTATTTCTCCTTTCGATTTAACAATGATTTATTATCACGCTTTACTGCGTATGATTTATATATCTTACAGTCCCTCGAAGAGCTCGATATCTGCGCTCTCTGCTGTAAGCTGAACTACTGCTTTCTTTGTCTTGGCAGTCTTGCCATAGGTCATTCCACGTCTCTTCGTCTTACCGTCATAGTTCATAGTGTTAACCTTTGCAACCTTAGTTCCTTCAAACATCTTCTCAACAGCTTCCTTTACCTGACTCTTAGTTGCATCAGGATGAACAAGGAATGTATACTTCTTTTCTGCCATTGCGTTCATACTTTTTTCTGTAAGTACAGGCTTAAGTATTACGTCATAATATTTAATATCTGCCATTATGCATACACCTCCTCGATTGCTGCTACTGCATCCTTAGTGATTACAAGTGAATCATAGTTAAGGATATCATATACATTGATTGAGCTTGACATTGTAGTCTTAACAGTCGGGATGTTTCTTGCCGAAAGAACAACCTTCTCATCCTTACCCTTAGTAACCACAAGTGCCTTCGGAGCCTTAAGCGCATCTAAAATCTTAACGAAGTTAGAGGTCTTAATCTCATCTAAATTGAACTCATCTACTACGATGAACTTCTCATCATTTACCTTTGAAGTAAGAGCTGACTTTATCGCTATCTGCTTTTCTCTCTTATTCATCTTCTTTGAGTAATCTCTTGGCTTTGGTGCAAATACAACACCACCGCCGGTCCACTGCGGAGCTCTGATGGAACCCTGTCTTGCATGACCTGTTCCTTTCTGTCTCCAAGGCTTTCTACCACCACCGGAAACCTCTGAACGAGTCTTTGCACTCTGTGTTCCCTGACGGCTGTTTGCTAACTGTGTAACAACTGCCTTGTGTAATAATGTTTCATTTATTTCAACACCGAACACGTTGTCATTAAGCTCAAGCTTATCAACTTCTTTACCTTCGATGTTATAAACTGCTACTGTTGCCATCTAATGTTCCTCCTTCCTTAAAGACCGGCTTATTTGCCAACCTTTACTGTTTCCTTAATCATTACTAATGATTTCTTTGGTCCAGGAACGGCACCCTTTACCAAAATTACATTGTTCTCAACATCTATCTTAACTATCTCAAGATTCTGTACCGTAACTCTTACGTTACCCATATGTCCAGGCATCTTCTTACCCTTGAATACTCTACCCGGAGTAGTTGCAGAACCATTTGAACCAGCATGACGATGGTACTTTGAACCATGAGCTGAAGGACCCGAACGCATTCCGTATCTCTTGATACCGCCTGCATATCCTTTACCCTTTGACTTAGCAGTTACATCAACCTTATCACCCTCTGCAAAGATGTCAGCCTTGATTTCGTCGCCTGCGTTATAATCAGCAACATTCTCAAGCTTGAACTCTCTTACATATCTCTTTGGGGTAGTTTCTGCTTTTTTGAAATGTCCTACTTCAGCCTTACCAGCACCATGTGGGTTTCTGATAACTTTCTTTCCTGAAACATCCTTTGTAACTACTTTTTCTTTCTTTTCGCCAAAACCTACCTGAATTGCATCGTAACCGTCATTATCAACTGTTTTTACCTGAGTTACAACACATGGTCCGGCCTCTAATACTGTTACCGGTGTTAATACACCATCTTCATTGAAGATTTGAGTCATTCCGACTTTGGTTGCTAAAATAGCTTTCTTCATTTTAAATTTCCTCCTAATTTAATTCACAGCGGATTGCCGAAGCAATCATACTAAATTCATTCCTTATTATTAATAGGAATGTTATTAGGTTACTGCATATCTTCGATGACCTGTTTTGCCATCATTTCCTTAATTAAATGTTTTTTGATGAATTACTTCATCTTAACGTCTACATATACACCAGCTGACATATCAACCTTCTGAAGAGCATCGATAGTCTTCTGTGATGGTGAAATGACGTCAATGAGTCTCTTGTGAGTTCTCTGCTCGAACTGTTCTCTGGAATCCTTATACTTATGAACAGCTCTTAAGATTGTAACTTTCTCAACCTTAGTAGGCATTGGAACAGGTCCGCTTACCTTTGCTCCTGTACTCTTTACAGTTTCAATGATTTGCTTAGCTGCCTGATCAATTAACTTATGATCATATGCCTTTAATGTGATTCTCATAATTTGACTTGCCATAAAAAAAGCCGCCTCCTTTTCGCACTTTGTTTCAGTACGACAAGCGGTGACTGTACAACTTTCCCGTGTGTGTCATAAAAATCTTCATTATGATTTCACACGTCATCTCTGCCCCTTGGCAGATGGTTATTAAGTACAGTGACTTGTCGCCAGTTATCATTAATTGACATTCGCTCCACGAAAAACCCGCTTATTTGCTTAAGCGGCAACCTCCGCTTCCACGCTATCAATGTCACAGCAATAGCCATTATATAACATGTGAAATCATAATGCAAGAACTTTTTTTATTTTTTATTCTAGATTTTTTAATTAAAAAAACATATCATCTCTACTGTTATTATTATACTTATCTGTATATTTTAATCTAACATAGCTAAAATCTTCTTTTAAATCATCTTCCTTTTCTTTATCTTGTGTATTTTCCTGTGAATCTGACTGTTCTTTGCTTCGTTCTTCGTCATCATCGGTTTCATCATAGGTTTCATCATCGTCTGTATCGTCCTTGTACAGACTGTCACGATGCATTAAGTAATTATTTTTTTTGAGTCTTTCAATCTTATTTTTATTGTTAATTTCATTTTGCTTAACGGTTTTTTTATGCTTTATCGTTTTTAACAATAAAGAAGCAACAATTATTATAGCTACGCCCAGTCCGGCAACAACAATTACAGCTACCCACTTCTCCATACTCGAATACATATTAGCCTTTATATTAAAATAATAAATATTCGGATGTGGTTCCCAGGCATCATATGTTTTTAAAAGAGCTTCCACAAAATCATCATAATACTCTCTTTGCTGTGTACCTTTTTTTATTTTTTCCAGTTTTCCTTCTATGACTACAGGAGTATGTAAAAGTTTTGTGCCTGTTTCATCATACATATACTCTAATGTGGCAGCATAAATCTCGTTCATTTTACCCATATTTTTATTTCCGCGTACCGAAAGAGATATAATGCTTCCGTCAT
>CALGGL010000287.1 GCA_937915975.1 uncultured Lachnospiraceae bacterium
GACACGGTTTCAATATTTTCATCAGAAACCGCCTTATCCTCTTTGGTTACAACCGTCTTAAGCATAGCTTCAAGTATCTTTTCTTCCGAATCATATCCCATATCTACAAGTGATTCTTCTATTTCATCAAATCCCGATTTTATAACTATACGGGTATTAAACTCATTTCCGTCATCGTCAGTCTGGGTTTCATCGTCGTGACATATTGCTACATCTTCCGAAATATATGTCACACCGTCAACTGTAATCTGTGCATATACATATGTCACTCCATCCTCTTCCCTGCTCTTTATCTCACTCTGAACAACTTTTTTTTCTCCGTCATCATAATCACAGGTAAACTCGGCAGAACAATCCTTGTAATCATCAGTCCATATAAATGTCGGTTCAGATGTAAATATATGGTCCGTAATCGTAAATGTTGCGGTTGCAGTTGCATTTATTTCATAATTATCATTAAGCGTAGGATCAACAGTTACGGTAATCGTATAGGTTCCCGGTTCCTCACCCGGCTCTTTATTTATAATTAATCCCTGTAATACATCGCCATCTTCAAGTCCCGTACCACCGTTCACATCCGTTACATCGTATGTAAATTCCGGATCATCCTTATTTATGTGTTTAATCAGGTCATCAGGCTTTATTATAATTTCCTTTTTATCTATGGTGACAGGCACACAGGCCGGCTCTGTATCATTATGATTATCATCGCCTTTTAACTTGTACCATACATAGTATGTGTCATGATTTTTTCCTTCAGGGATATCAGTGCTCCATTCTTCATCCGACGGAGGAGTAACATCATCATCACCTAATGCATAATAAATCGTACCATGTGAAGTATCAGGGTCAACAAACTCCTGCTCTCCACCGTTATATACAAGTGTTTTAGGTGTTACAGTCAGTTCACCGTCTGTCTTACTTATCTTAAGTGTACCCTTCACGGTATCCGTAACAATATAATTTCCTGTAGTATCTCTGGTTTCATTTAAGGATACTCCCGTAAATGTCACATCATAGCTTCCGACATCGGTTCCGCTTCCGCTTGCAGATACACCGTCAAATGTAAGACCATCCACGCTGCATGTGAAGCCTTCTACCGTCTGCTCGCTTTCATTATATATAAGTGTTGTATCACTGTTCGCCGTAAGTGTTACGGGAGCAGGTTCAACGGTCTGATATCCGTCTGTTACGTTAAATGTAACATTAAAGTTTGCATTCGTATTAGTAAAATGGTCTGAAGCAAGACCCATGTATGATGTTCCTGCATTTGTCTGTGACGCCTGTGCCGTTTGGCTGAATGTAAAATCGCTTGCCACATTATAAAGATTTGTGTCAGCTTCTGCAACATATCCACTGATATTGTGTGCATTTCCATCATAAATAGCAGTGGCATTATTACCTGTTATCGTTACAGTTACAGGTAACGGATTTATGGTTGCTGTTGCAGTTGCCTGATGTCCATTTGCTGCAAGCTTGTAATTATCAGCACTTGCACCGGCAAGTGTAAGGTTTGATATGTTTACGGTTTTATTTGTACCCGCATTTGCGTCTTCAAATGCTCCTGTTGCAGTGACAGTAAGCGTGTCGTTTGCAAGCTTACCTGCAAAGGTAACATTATCATATGTGAGTACCGCCGTTGTATTACCGTTATAGGTTTTATCCGATGCCGCAATTCCTGTCACGGTTACAGCCTTTTTATTTATCGTCACTGTAATCTTAGCAGGTGCTATATCAGCATGGTTTTCATCACCTGTAAGCTTCCACCATACTTCATATGTTCCGGCATCCTTACCTGTCGGAATGGTAGCTGTATAGGTTCCATTCTCCGAAGCAGAGTATGTTATAGTTCCGTGAGAAGTAGCTCCCGATGATACAAGTTCCTGATCATCTCCATTATAAGTCAGGTCATAAGCTTCCGGTGCGGTATATGTCGGTGCACCCTTTGTAACTGTCAATGTACCGATAGCATAGGAAATGTTATAGTTGGATGTTACATCTGTATTTCCATTCTTGATAACTGCATCACTTGGCGTAATAGTTCCGTCAGTCGTAACGGCTGCGGTACTGCTTGATGTAAGCGTAATATCCGTAAGCGTATGTCCGTTAACTGCTCCTGTAAGTATTGCCTGTGATGCACCTTGGGCAATAGAGTTATTAAGCACAACCGACTGGTCTTTCGCCGTTACAGTGACAGCTTTTTTACCTATCGTAAATGTAGTAGTATTTGCGGACGGCAGCTTATAATTACTGTTTGAAAGACTGCTTGCGGTTGCTGTATAAGCCGAATCGCTTGCATTAGTCATTCCTCCCGTGACAGTTACGGTACAGTCATCGCCACTTATAAGACCTGTTGCCGTTGCAGTCGGTGCCTGTTCCTGACCGTTATATGTAAAGGCTGTGTCACCCCAGGTGAGTCCGATTTCTTTTTTACTAACTGTCAGTGTACCTTCGGTTTTTGTAATATTATAATTATCAGCCTTTGTTCCTGAGCTAAGTGTATATGTAAAGGCATTTGCACTGATTCCGGCATCCGTTTGTGAACCTGTCACATTATATGTCGCTCCTTCACCGGAAGCAAACCCATCACCTGTTACAGTCACGGTATCATTCGTAAGGGCTGTTTTATCGTAAGTTTTATCAGCACTTCCCGATGTAAGCGTAACGTTACGTTTTGCAATTTCAACCGTAGCCGAGCCTGTTACGGTTGTATAATTTGACTTTGATACCTGATAATAAACCGTATATGTTCCGGCGTCGGTATATGTAGGATTCGCCGTAAGGTTGTAATCGCCGCTGCTTGATGTGCGGTATTTCACAGTTGCTCCGTCTGGTTTCGTTACATTAATGCTATGTGATGTTGCATCATATGTTCCGGAATAGCCGGTTGCGGATACGCCGGTCATTGAAGCGGTACTTATGGTAACTGTTACCGTTGAGTCCTTGGTACCACTGTTGTAGTTATCATTACCTGCCGCTGTTGCACACACAACCACCGTATAGGTTCCGACAGGAGTATTTGCAGCTACTGTAAGCGTTGTTCCGCTTAAGCTAAAATAAGTCACTGTCGAATTAGAACTGTTCTTCTGGCTATTAATCGCATATGTAACCGTTCCTTGTCCATTTGAAGCTGCCGCCAGCGTCGCCGTCTGTGACGAGGTACTAAAGGTTTTATTAACCGACTGGGGCGATGTATAAGCCAAAGGATTGCCCGCTTTACCAATTGTAATTGTGACCGTTGAGTCCTTTGTACCACTATTATAATTATCATTACCCGCCGCTGTTGCACGCACAACTACCGTATAGGTACCGGCAGGTGTATTTGCAGCAATTGTAAGAGTTGCTCCGTTTAAGGTAAAATAGCTTACATTTGTGGTTCCTTGCTTCTGGCTGTTGATTGCATATGTAACCGTCCCTTGTCCATTTGAAGCTGCCGTCAGTGTCGCCGTTTGTGACGAAGTACTGAAAGTTTTATCAACAGACTGTGTAGATATATAAGTCAGCGGATTGTCCTCTTTTAGCGCCGTAAGATATATACTGTCACTTTTATATAAGTTGCTACTACTATCTATTTGTGTGTCAGATACAATATATCTTTTATCAGCCGTCCAATAGTTATTCAATGTAGTAACCGAGTCAAACCACCTATTTTTTATAGTTTCATATCCAGCATTTTCTGTATTCCTTACATATAAATAAGCATACGACCTGGTTGTATAAATCTGATCACCTATTTCAAGTATATCACCTGTTTTGATTTGAATAGAGCTTGACGAACTAGTATATGTACAATATCTTATCACATCCGTCACCACAATCTCATACTCCACACCATCAATCGTAACCTTCATCCACTCATTGGTATGGAACGCCTGATGTGCGGTAACATTCCATTCTCCACTTTCATTTGAAGCTGAGAAAAGACTTTCATCACTGACATATACCTCGCTTACCTCTCCAGTAAGTCCGACATAATCAAGTATATCAGAAAGAGGAATTGTTGTATCCCCATTCATCACGTATTGTAGGTCGCCATATGTAAATTCAACTGTATAATAAGAAAATCCATCAGACTCTGCTATAACAACCTGACCCTGCTCGGTTGTAGCAAGTGCATTGGCTAAGAGCACACCATTTTCCTCTGTTACATGATATACATCTGCTGTAAGATTTTCATTTCCTGCTTCTTCCAGAGAAAAACTCACATTAATCTTCTGTTCATCGGCAGGCTGTATCTCATTTTCGTTCTTATCAAGCACCTTTATGTCATAGGTATATGAAGCAGCTACATTCACTCCGTTATCACGGGTTTTATCTACTGCATCATCTACTATCTGTTGCTCTTCATTAGTTACCTTATTTACCGAAAGCGTTGAACCCTCAGGGAATACTCCCTCAGGTGCAGTTACAAGAACTACCACGCCGTCAACAATTTTTATACCTGCAAATTCAGGCATATTAACAGGTTCTTTCTCTGCACTTTCTGTTGTTTCTTCTATGTTATCTGTTATCTCCTCTTTAGTTTCTTCAGAGGTTACTTCTTCAGAGGTTACTTCTTCTGCGGTTATCTTTTCTGTTATTTCTTCTTTCGCCGGTTCTTCAACTGTTATTATGTCCAAAGTATTATCCTGTTCTGATTCGGTGACTTCTTGTTCGTATTCTTCCTGTGAGGTTTCAGCAATCTCCTGATTTGTTTCTTCCTGTGAAGTTTCTTCTGTTGCTTCAACATCTTCATTTAAAGTTAAAGCATCAAAATCATCCATATTTTGACTAATTTCTGCGGAAACAGAAACAGTATTAATCATCAGAGCAAACGAAAAAAGAATTGCCAGACATGTCTTTAATCTCTTCTTCATAGAATTCCCCCTCTTATCTCTTGTTTATCACAAAATAAAAACCGCCAAGACAAACAGAGGAAAGTTTCCCCTCTGTTTGCCATGACGGCACTAAATTTCTGATATCCAAGCTTTGTTGTATATCACCTGATTTATCTTTTTTTGCATTCCAAAAAAGGGCACAGTTAATCCTGACCTGACCTGACCTGACCTGACCTGACCTGACCTGACCTGAAAGATTATGTCCGATTTGATACATAACTGTCAACCCCTTTCCAAAAAATTTAAGATATTATACCATAAAATAACACATTCAACAAGTTTTTTTCTTTTGTCGCTTCATCAAGTCTATTTACAAAATCATTCCATTACTTTCCAATCACTTATGCTCCGGCTCTCCGTGTCAAAATTCACTCCGACCTTGATTATCTTCCTACTGTCTGCCACATAAGCCTTTGCATATCCTTTTTCCTCTATCTGTGCAAGAGCCGTCTCCGCATCGGCATCACGTTTGAATTCAAAGATATAGATATAATCATCTGCTTCAACTATGCAGTCTGCACGTCCCTTTGCAGTATGCATCTCGGTATGAACAAACTGTCCGAGCAGCATAAATGTTATATAGACAACATTTTGAAAATCTCTCTCTACATACTTTTCATCATTTCCATAAGGAAGTCTTGCAAAAAGCTCTGTAAATCTATCCTTTATGCCCTCAAAGTTGGCAGACTCTATATCACGTCCGAAGTTTCTTATGTCAAGCGGTTCTTCATCCTCACTATGAAGATATGATGGTGCCAGACTCTTTATAAAGCTGTATTTTACCTCATCATTCGGATAGCCAAGCTGGTAGCTGTCAAACTTTTTATCATATCCCTTTATGGTAAGATAACCCGTCTGATAAAAAAGCGGTATCGGATCAGGATTATCCGCTCTGTAATCAAATAAGGTATATGAATCCGCATAGAGATTGCCGTCTGTAAATTTCTTTGCATCAAAGTTTATGGCATTAAGCTTCTTTATCAAAAATGTAGGCGTACCGGTACTAAACCAGAAGGAATCAAATTCTTTGGCTTGTAATGCATTTATAAGACTAAACGGATTATAAACGCCGTCAGCTTCTTTATTAAAATGATAGCCGTCATAAGTTTTCCCCAGCTTTTCAAGGCATTCATCCAAAGACATCCTTTGTTTAGCAGCCATAGCCTCTACTTCAGGCATAAAGGCATTCTTTAACTCAGCCTCCGTTATCCCGCATATACCCGCATATTCTTCCGAAAGCGAAATATCTCTTAAATGGTTCAGGTCACTGAATATACTCACCTTGCTAAACTTGGTAACTCCGGTCAAAAACTCAAATTCTATATATCTGTCATAGCTTTTAAGTGTAGAAAAGAAACCTTTGAAAACAGATTTATTATGCTCTTCAAGTTCATTATCCGTTATAACTTCAAGCAGAGGCTTGTCATACTCATCAACAAGTATAACGACTCTTTTACCGGTTTTCTCGTAGGCGGTTTTAATCAGGTTCTGAAACCTCTCCTCTATCGGTAAATCAAAAGATATCAAATCATATTTCTTCTCCCAGTCAATCAGATGTGCATTCAAAACCTCTTCCAAGGCTGATTCACGTTGAAAATCCTTCTTATTAAAGTCAAAATAAAAAACCGGATATTCCTGCCATGCATCCGGATTATCTTTCTCTAATTTTTCTATATCAAGTCCCTTAAAAAATTCCTTTTTTCCTTCCCAATAAGCACGAAGTGTTGACAGAAAAAGGCTCTTCCCAAAACGTCTCGGACGACTTAAAAAATATGGTTTACCCATATGCACCAAATTATATATATATTTTGTTTTATCAACGTATAAATAATTTTCGGCCCTTAATTTTTCGAAATCCTGTATACCTATCGGTAATTTACGTATCATGTCCGGCATATAACAATCACCTCATTTTTACACATTTAAACATATATATAACACCAATATAAACCGGTATTAACCCTTTTCTAAACTCTAACACATAGGCTGTTAAATATCAATAAAAACAATATCGGCAAAGCAAAGTTAAGAATAGTAATCTTACCTCGGTGCCATAAGCTTGGTAATTCCTGCTTTAAGCCCGTCTATTGTAAGCGGATACATATCGTAAATCTCTGCTAAGGTTCGTTCTGATTCCATCCATGCAAGATCGTTTAGCTTGCCGTGAAATCTCGGATTAAGCCATATGGCTTTCTTATATTTGTCGCGCAGAAGCTTGTTCCATTCATAACCGCTTCGTCCATCGTTAGGTCCGCGGTAATTGCCGTTTACATCAAATAATTCCTCGGGTGCCATCTGTGCATCACCTACGATTATAACCTTATAATCCTTGTCGGTATGTCTGAAAAGGTAATCCAGATCAACCCAGTTTCCCATCTCACATTCCGCATCCTTATAGACTTTACTGTAGATACAGTTATGGAAATAATAGGTTTTTACGTCCTTGAAATGATTTGCCTTGTGAACTGCCTGAAATAAGTCATTACAAAGCTCAGAAAAAGGCATCATGGTTCCGCCACAGTCAAATAAAAGCAAAAGCTTGACGGAGTTCTTACGTGGTTTGTCAAATTCAAGCTTAAGATAGCCGCCGTTATTGCAGGTAGAATCTATGGTTTTATCAAGATCAAGCTCAGTTTTAGCAACATCAAGCTTGGCTGAAAACTGTCTTAATCTTCTGAAAGCCATCTGAAACTGCCTTATATCAAGGGTTTTATCATGTCTGAAATCCTGATATTTACGCTCTCCCATTACCTGAAAGGCTGACTGCTGACCGGGATGTCCGCCGATACGAAGTCCGCCGGGATTACGTCCGCTGTGACCAAAGGCTGAACCGCCGCTGGTTCCAATCCAGTAATTACCGCCGTTATGCTCCTGATTTTGTTCGGTAACACGCTCGCGGTACATTCTCTTGGTTTCTGCCATATCACGCTTTTGTATATAGCTGTAGATATCGGCATTGAGCTTTGAGGTATCCATTTCACCCTTATCAAGGAATTTCATTATGATTTCCGGAGGCATTTCCATATCTATATGGACATTTTTAAAATATTCCATAAATGCCATATCGAACTTATCATAGTCTGATTCAGTTTTAACAAGTATCATTCTGCCGAGATTATAAAGTCCCTCAAGGGATGAATATGCAAGACCTTTGTCAAGTGCGTCCATGA
>CALGGL010000288.1 GCA_937915975.1 uncultured Lachnospiraceae bacterium
GACAACGTAGTCTTTGAATTTTATATAATTGAAAGCTTGGCTGCTTGATTTGATTGATTCTTCTTTGAGGAGAGATAAAATGGAAAGAATTGATAAGATTTTAAATAATAACATATATAACCAGTGTATGGCTTGTATAGAAAAGGCAGAGGAAAATCGCGAGTTCTGTCTTCATGACACGGAACATTCTCTTTCTGTTGCAAGGATTGCGTATATAATTAATCTCGAACAAAACCTTGGTTTTGACAAGGAGTGTATATATGCTATGGCACTGCTTCACGATATCGGCAGGTGCAGGGAGTATGAGGACGGAATACCTCATCACGAGGCAGGAAGCGTGCTCGCTTCTGAGATTTTGAAGGCTTGTGACTTTACGGAGGAGGAAATATATGATATTACATCTGCTATCTCAAGTCATAAACAGCTTTCAAAGGATACGAGCAGGAAAGAATTAAAATATGTTTTATATAAGGCAGATAAGCTTTCAAGAAACTGCTTTGAATGTAAGATGTATGATGAGTGCTATTGGGAAGAGGAAAAGAAAAATCAGACGGTGACTATATGATAATCGGAGAAAGAAATTTTGAAATCGGAAAAAGACCGTATATTATGGGAATTCTTAATGTTACACCGGATTCCTTTTCTGACGGCGGAAGCTACAATGATATGGATAGGGCATTAAAGCACACAAAACAGATGATGGATGAGGGTGCGGATATCATAGATGTAGGCGGTGAGTCCACAAGACCGGGATATACACAGATTTCAGTGCAGGAAGAGATAGAGAGAACCTGCTTTATAATTGAAGCCATAAAGGAAAATTATAATATTCCCGTATCGATAGATACATATAAGCACGAGGTGGCTGAGGCTGCCATACTTGCCGGTGCTGAGCTTGTAAATGATATATGGGGATTAACAAAGGATGACCTTATGGCTCAAACCGTTGCCAGACATAAGGCATCGGTATGCCTTATGCATAACCGCAACAATACAAATTATCAAAATCTTACGGAGGATATAATTGCCGATCTTAATGCAATGCTTGAAATAGCAAAAAATGCAGGCATACCGGATGAAAAAATTATGCTTGATCCGGGAATCGGATTTGCAAAGACAACAGAGCAAAACTTAACGGTTATGAATAACCTTGAACGAATTGTAGAAATGGGCTATCCGGTTTTGCTTGGAACTTCAAGAAAATCAATGATAGGCAACACGCTGAATTTGCCTGTTGAAGAGCGCGAGGAGGGAACTGTGGCAACCTCGGTAATCGGACTTATGAAGGGCTGCTCATTTTTCCGCGTCCATAATGTAAAAGCAAACTACCGCGCATTAAAAATGACAAATCATATTATAGGAGAAAAAATTGGATAAAATTGTAATTAAGGATTTGGAAATATACGCCTATCACGGCGTGTATGCGGAAGAAAAAAAGAAAGGTCAGACCTTTATAATAACAGCCGAGCTTGAACTTGATTTGCGGGATGCAGGTATGACGGATGTGCTTGATAAGACTGTGAATTATGCAGAGGTTTGTAATGTGATAAGCGAGGTTATGCTTGAGGAAAAGTATAATCTTATTGAGGCTGCAGCAGAAAATATTGCGAACACAATTTTGATAAAATATGATAAAATAAAAAGTGTGCGTATAGTCATAAGCAAGCCTGAGGCGCCTATAGATATGAGCTTTGATACGGTATATGTGGATATAAAAAGAAAAAAGAATATATCGTACCTCAGCATAGGCTCCAATATGGGTGACAAGGAGGGCTATCTTGATTATGCGGTAGACCAGCTTAATAAGGATGAGTATATCAGAGTTAATAAAATATCATCTTATATCGAAACAGAGCCCTACGGTGATGTGGAGCAGGAAAATTTCCTAAATGCCTGTCTGGAGATAGAAACACTTTATT
>CALGGL010000289.1 GCA_937915975.1 uncultured Lachnospiraceae bacterium
TTTCCAAAAGCTCTTTAACAACGGAAGAAGGTCTTTCGATAACCTCACCAGCTGCTATTTTATCAACTACATTTTTATCAAGAAGTCTTATCATCAAATAATATATCCTTTCGTCAACTATCCTTTAAGCTTTCCCTGCAGCTCCTGCAAACAAAGCATAGCATCAATAGGCGTAAGCTTATTAATATCAATGCTTCTAAGCTTTTCTATAACCTCTGACTCATTATCATCGTTAAATAAAGACATTTGCTCATAGGTTTCATTTTTTGATTTATTTTTAATGTTTTCATAGCTTCCTTCAACATTTATATTTTTAACCTGATTGGCAATATCCGAAGCAATCAGTTGATTGCATATCTCACCGGCACGTTTTAAGACCATATCAGGAACTCCCGCAAGCCTTGCCACCTGAATACCATAGCTTCTGTCTGCACCACCCTTTATGATTTTACGAAGAAATACTATGTCATCGCCTTTTTCTTTGATAGCAATACAATAATTATTGACAGAGGAAAGCTTTCCCTCAAGCTCGGTAAGCTCATGATAATGTGTTGCAAATAAGGTTTTTGCACCGAGAAGCTCGGTATTTGCTATATATTCAACAACTGCCCATGCAATGCTTAGTCCGTCAAAGGTTGAGGTTCCTCTTCCTATCTCATCAAGGATAAGGAGGCTGTTCTTTGTTGCATTTCTCAGTATATTCGCAACCTCATTCATTTCTATCATGAAGGTTGACTGTCCCGAAGCAAGATCATCCGATGCGCCTACTCTTGTAAATATTCTGTCACAGATTCCTATATCAGCACTTTCTGCAGGTACAAAAGAGCCTATTTGAGCCATAAGAACTATAAGAGCTGTCTGTCTCATATATGTGGATTTACCTGCCATATTAGGACCAGTAATTATGGAAATACGATTATCATCATTATCAAGATATGTATCATTGGAAACAAACATATCATTTCCGAGAACCTTCTCAACCACAGGATGTCTTCCGTTTTTAATATCAATTATCCCGTTGTTATTAAGTGACGGCCTTACATAATTATTTTTTTCTGCTACATAAGAAAGCGACGCAAAAGCATCTATTTCGGCAATATAATGTGCGGTTTTTTGAACTCTTGTTATGGCTTCACCCACTTTGTCACGAAGTGCAACGTAGGTTTCATATTCGAGTGCAAAAAGCTTATCCTCAGCACCGAGAATTGTATTGGACAGTTCATCCAGCTTGTCCGTCGTATATCTTTCGGCATTTGTAAGCGTTTGTTTTCTTATAAAATATTCAGGTACCATGTTTTTAAAGGAATTGGTTACCTCAAAATAATATCCGAATACCTTATTGTATTTTATTCTTAAATTCTTGATACCGGTTGCCTCACGTTCGGCATCCTCAAGCTCGGCAAGCCAATTTCTGCATTCACTTTTAGCGACCTTAAGCTTGTCAATCTGGTCCATATATCCTGACTTAAATATTCCGCCTTCCTTTATGGCTATAGGAGGCTCTTCGACTATAGCGGCATCCAAAAGCTCGTAAAGATCGGTAAGCTCGTCCATATTATCATATATTTCATTGAAAATATCGGCATCAAGCTCCTTTAAGAGATGTCTTATATCAGGCAGATATATAATTGAATTCTTAAATGCAAGCATATCTCTCGGATTGGCTGTTTTAAGAGATATTCTGGTCATCAACCTCTCCAGATCATATATTGAATTGAGATATTCCCGCAATTCTTCTCTGGTAATAAGTGAATTGTTAAGTGCCTCAATTGCATCAAATCGTCTTTCAATCATCCCTGTATCAACAAGCGGCTGCTCCATAAATTCCCTTAACTTACGCGCACCCATAGCGGTTTTTGTCTTATCCAGTACCCAAAGAAGCGAACCTTTCTTTTGTTTGTCACGAAGTGTTTCGGTAAGCTCAAGATTTCTTCTTGTTGAAGAATCAATTATCATATAAGAATCAACGGAATAAAGCTCGATATGGTTAATATGATTAAGGGAGCTCATCTGCGTATCATAAAGGTATTGAAGCATAGCTCCGGAAGAAACAACCAATTCCGGAAAATCATTCAATCCCAATCCGCTTACGGAACTTATACTGAAATGTCTTTTTAAATTATCCTCGCAGGAATCATAATTAAAATAATGCTCCGGAGCTTCGGATAAGGCGATTCCAAGCTTATCCACAGTTAAGCTTATATCTATGCCGGAGCTTAAAAAGGTATCCTGGTAAATAATTTCGGACGGCTGGTATTTATTGATTTCGTCGATTACCTTTTCGGCAGTTGTTATGGTACATGTTTTGAAAACACCTGTAGATAAATCGGCAACGGAAATTCCGTATTTGAAATTATAATAGGATATACACATAAGATAATTATTCTTGGTTTCGTCAAGAATTTCGGAAGACATATTGGTACCCGGTGTAACTATTCGAATTACCTCACGTTTAACAAGACCCTTTGCAAGCTTTGGATCTTCTACCTGCTCACCTATGGCTACCTTATAGCCCCTTTCAATAAGACGATTTATATATATATCCGCAGCATGATGAGGCACACCACACATCGGTGCACGCTCCTCCAACCCGCAATCCTTGCCTGTAAGCGTAAGCTCAAGCTCCTTTGATGCAAGAAGTGCATCATCAAAAAACATCTCATAAAAGTCGCCCAATCTGTAAAATAATATACAATCCTTGTACTGTTCTTTAGTTGCTATA
>CALGGL010000290.1 GCA_937915975.1 uncultured Lachnospiraceae bacterium
AAGTCAGGTTTCGGACAGTGTTGAAAAAAACAGTGTAATCTCCACAAGCCCTTCCGCGGACGAGAAGCTGAGTCCCGGTTCTGTTGTATATATAACTGTCAGCTCCGGCGATCAGGTGTCCTATACAACTGTCCCAAATCTTATCGGTTATTCGGAAAATTCCGCGTACAATAAGCTCGATTCCTGCAGGCTGAGTGTGGGAACGATAGAGAGGGTCGAGAGCGATCTTGAACCCGGTACAGTCATCTGGCAGAATATTGAAGCGTATACGGAGATAGAGGAGTTCTCAAGGATAAGTCTGCGTATCTCTACAGGGCCTTCCCAAATGTCTTCTGTGACAGATGATGACGGAGCAGAAGCGGGATGACAGAGGGTAGAATAGTAAAAGCTCTGAGCGGCTTTTATTACGTCCGGGCCGGGAGTGATGTATACACATGTAGCGCCAGCGGAAAGATAAAATTCGGTAATTACATCCCGCTTGTCGGGGATAATGTCGAGATCAGCACTTCTTCGGATCTTACGGGCAGTATTGAAAATATACTGCCTCGCATAAATTCACTTATCCGTCCGGCTGTCGCGAATATCGACTGTATAGTTTTTCTGGCTTCCAACGTAAATCCGGTGACCGATCCTCTTCTTATTGACAGAATGTCCGTCATCGCAGAGTATTTAAACTGTGAATTCACCCTCTGCATTAACAAGATTGATCTTACAGAAAGTGATTCATACGGCAGTATATATGAGGACATAGGCTATAAGGTCTTCAGAACTTCTGCGGTTTCAAAAGTCGGGATCGATGAAGCGGATTCTTTTCTCCGAGGCAGGACCTCTGTTCTGACAGGCAATTCGGGTGTCGGTAAATCAAGTATATTAAACGCAATAAATCCGGATTTCTGCCTTAAAACAAGCGAGGTGAGTACGAAACTCGGGCGTGGAAAACACACGACGCGCCATGTTGAGATGTTTGATATAAGCGTCGATACATTTATTATAGATACTCCGGGCTTTGCGGGAGACAGCAACCTCGGATATGAGGTTGTATGGAATACCATGATAGATCAGGTAATAGAGGAAAATGTTCCGCGTGATGACAAGCTTGTCAATATATTTGGCATAGTTCCTTATCATGATCCGTTCTGGAGCGGAAGCCTGGAGGAAATCGACAGGATACTTTCCAAGCTTGGACTTAAGGTCAATACATTTTTTACAAAGCATCAAAATATCGAGGATGTACGTAAATGCTCCGGTGCGGCACTTAATATAATTATAAATCCATGGTTATTTAAGGGACCGGCGAAGAAATTTGAAGAAAAATTCGGCGTACCGTCCATAAGAATTGCTGGTAATCCTATCGGTGCAACCGATACTACTGCCTTTGTGCTTAAGGTTGCTGAGGCGCTTAAGCTTGATAAAGCGCTTGTAGATAAGGTGATTGACGAGGAAGAGGATTATGTGTATAGTTATCTTGGTCAGTCGATAGGTGTACTTAGCTGGAAGCGTTTTGCCGTTGTGGCAGATGCAACCAATGCCATAGGTATAACCAGATACCTTGCCAATGATTACAGCTTTACACCTGTACTTGTGGTTATATCCGAGCCTATCTATCGTGAGGAGGATAAGCAAAGAATCATAGATATGATAACCAATCTTGAGTATGCAAGACCGCCTAAAGTGGTATTTACCGCTGACCAGTTTGAGATAAATGATACAATCTTAAGTGAAGAGGAGGATATCACGCTCTTAATCGGCAGTACCAATGAAAAAGAAGTCGGGCTTGAAAAGGGAATCCAGTTTATAACCGCAGCCTTCCCTATGAACGAAAGACTTGTATTCAATCGTACATATACCGGTTATCGTGGAAGTCTGACCTTTACAGAGGATTTGTATGATAACCTTTAAAAGGAGATAAATTATGCAAGCTAATATTACAAGAGACGAAGCCTTTGAGCTTTTAAAAAAATACAACAAGGATCCGTTTCATATAAGGCACGCTCTTACCGTAGAGGGAGTTATGAAATGGTTTGCGAAAGAGGAGGGCTATGACGAAGATGAAGAATACTGGGGTATAGTCGGACTTCTTCACGATATTGATTTTGAGGAGTATCCTGAGGAGCACTGTATAAAGGCACCTGAGCTTTTACGCAAGGCAGGTGTAAGCGAGGATGTGATTCACGGAGTGTGTAGCCATGGATATGAGCTTACGGTAGATGTTAAGCCGGAGCATGATATGGAAAAAACACTTTACGCAACGGATGAGCTTACCGGTCTTATATGGGCTGCAGCGCTTATCAGACCATCAAAAAGTGTTCAGGATATGGAGGTTAAATCCGTAAAGAAGAAATATAAGAGTGCCAACTTTGCGGCAGGCTGCTCCAGAGAGGTTATTGAGCGGGGAGCGAAAATGATGGGGATTGAGCTTTCGGAGCTTATCCAAAAGACGATACTTGCCATGCGAAGCTGCGAGGAAAGTGTTAATGAAGTAATGAAGGAATATGAGTGATAGAAAGAGTGACTTGGGCGTGAACCTTGTCACTCTTTACAATTCTACGGGTTCATCCCATCAGACATAAGCATACCTATATGCCAGCTAGTCATCGATTTGCTAAATCAAAGCGTTCAATTCTTTATAGGTGCTAAAAATCGAAAACTCGCTTCGCTCAAACAGTTCGATTTTTTACGCACCTATATGCGAATTTTCACTTTTGATTTAACGCAAATCGGACTAAATGCTGGCATATAGGTATGCTTATGTCTGATGGGATGTAACCTTATTATTAATTGTGACAAGGTTCACGCCAAGTCACTCTTTAATGGGTTATCAACTATGTTGATAACCCATTATTTTTTTTGCTTATTATAATTCAAAATGATAGCGAAACATCGGTTTTATCAAATTTACAAAGGCCTGTACATAGTGTTAATATCACTGCATATTAAAAAAAGAAAAGAGGTAATGATTATGAAAAAGTTATTTAAGAAAAAAATTGCAGGCTTACTTACAGCGAGCTTTATAGTTGCAAGCTTATTTACAGGATGTGGTAAAAAGGAGAATGCTGACAGCAACAAAAAGGAAGCAGGAAGTTCAACCGAAGCAGCTTCAAACAATGATGCGGAGGATACTGAAGCGCCGGCTGAGAAAAGAAAGATAGTTATAGCTACATCGGGAGCAGGTCCTGAACCATTTTGCTATACAGATGAGAGCGGAGAACTTACAGGTTATGATATAGAGCTTATCAGACTTGTATTTGAAGGACTTCCACAGTACGATGTGGAATTTGCAGTCTGCGAGTTCCAGTCGATATTTACAGGAATCGATACCGGTATCTATCAGGTAGGCTTAAACCACCTTGGATATAACAAGGAAAGAGCAGAGAAGTATCTTTATACAGATACCTATGATGTAGGAAGTCATTCCATAGCAGTAAGAAAAGGCTATGATGAGATAAAGTCACTTGATGATATAGGTGGTCACAGCACACAGATAACAGCAGCAAGTGCCAATGAAACAACCTTCCTTCGATACAATGAGGAACACCCGGACAATCCGCTGGATCTTACTTATATAGAGGTTGACAATACACTTGTTGATGTTGCAAACGGTGTGGTTGATTTTGAGTATTTCACAACCGCAACCTTAGAGGCACAGATTGCTGAAAAAGGACTTGAGGATAAGATTGATTTAATTCCTGTACCTATTGAGGATTCAGAGAATTTCACAGGTGGACTTAAGGGTATATTCTACATCGTTGCTAAGGATGATACACAGCTTGCAGATGATATTAATGCAAGAATTGAAGAGCTTATAGCTGACGGTACAGTTGCCGAGCTTAGAGCAGAGTGGTTTGGTGACAGCGCAGATGAGCTTACACTTGAGTATGTTGAAAGATGTAAGGAATACATCGCAAATGAGCTTTCAGAATAGGGATAAACTCAGTAAATAAGAGGGGATATGTATGTTAAATATATTTGATATTGATGTGGTTTTTAAAGATGTTAAATCATTATTACTGTTTGTTCCTATAACTCTCTATATATCCGTGATTTCAGGAATCATCGGATTGGTGCTTGGCTTTTTGCTTGCAGTTGTAAGGATAAAAAAGATTCCTGTGCTTAATCAGATTGTAGGTGTATTTATATCCTTCATGAGAGGTACGCCGATTATAGTACAGCTTTATATAACATATTTTGGTATACCGATTGCATTTATGTATATCAATTACTATAAGGGAACCAATCTTCAGGTGGCAAATGTACCGCCTATAGTATATGCGTTATTTGCACTTGCACTTAACACGGGAGCGTTTTGCTCGGTTATTATCCAGTCTGCATTTGAGGCAATTAATCAGGGTGAGATAGAGGCGGCAGCAGCTCTCGGAATGACAGGAAGACAGAGGATGTTCCGAATCATCATACCGGAGGCACTTGAGCTTGCACTTCCTAATCTGGGTAATCAGTTTATAGGACTTATAAAAGGAACTTCGCTTGCATTTACCTGTTCTGTGGTTGAGATGACTGCACAGGCCAAGATAATAGGAGCAAGAGGATACAGATATTTTGAAGCATACGTAGCCTTGGCGATTATTTACTGGATCATGATAATAGTTATTGAACAGCTTATCAAGCTTATACTTCATCTTGTTAAAGTGCCTGATGTAGTAGGTGATATAGAAGATAAGAAGCTTTACAAAAAGCAGAAAAAACTCCTTAAAAAGCAGGGAGGGTTACTATAATGATTAAAATACGTGATATAAAGAAAAGTTTTTTTTCAAATAAGGTATTGGACGGAATAAGCTTTGATATCGAAGCCGGCGATGTAGTCGCCATAATCGGCCCATCCGGTACAGGTAAATCCACCCTGCTAAGATGTATCAACAGTATTACAAAGCCTGACGGTGGAGTAATTGAGTTTGACGATTTTAAATTTGATACTAAAGACCACAGTAAAAAAGATTTGATAGAGCTTAGAAAAAAGACTTCGATGGTATTTCAGCAGTTTAATCTTTTTTCAAAAAAGACGGTTCTTAAAAATGTTATGGAGGGCTTAACCGTTGTCCAAAAGATTCCTAAAAAGGAAGCAAAGGAGATTGCCATAAAGGAGCTTACAAAGGTTCATATGGATGATAGGCAGCAGTATTATCCAAAGCATCTTTCGGGAGGACAACAGCAAAGGGTTGCCATAGCAAGAGCCCTTGCCATGCAGCCGGAGCTTTTACTTTTTGATGAGCCGACATCCGCACTCGATCCGGAGCTTGTGGGAGAGGTGCTTGATACAATCAAGGAGATAGCCAATGAGGGTTACACGATGATTGTTGTATCTCATGAGATGAGCTTCGTAAGAAATGTAGCTACCAAGGTTATATTTATGGAAAACGGAAAAATTGTTGAGATGGGAACGGCAAGTCAGATATTTGACTCCCCTCAAAATGAAAGAACCAAGGAATTTCTGATTAAGAACAGAGTTGTTATACAGCCTGAATACAGTATCTGATTGGGCTTTTATCAGCGATATAATATTTTATGGTGATTATCAAAAGGTGAGAGAAAGGAGAAAATCCGATTATAAAAAAAGACAATTGGATTTTACGTGTTTGCTATGAGTAAGAAATTGATTAAGCACGCCGATTTATTTGACGGTAAAAATGAAAAATTAAAGGAAAATGTTAATATTGTTATAGAAAATAATCTTGTAAAGGAGATATTTTCGGGAGATATTTCAGAAGAAAATTTTGATGAAATAATAGATGCATCCGGGCTTACTGCAATACCCGGACTTACCGATGCCCACGTTCATGTTTCCCATAATCAAAGTGACAGGAATTATGAGGCAAGAGTTGATGAGATGGCAGTAAGAAGTACAAGGGTTGCCAAGGATATGCTGCTTCGAGGTTTTACTACTATCAGAGATGCGGGCGGGGTTACTTATGGATTAAAGAAAAATATAGATAACGGCTTTATAGACGGTCCGCGTATATATCCTTCAAATGCATATATATCACAGACCTGTGGCCATGCAGATAAAAGGCATAGTCCGATAGCAGAGCATCTTCCTGACGGAAGCTGGACATCGCCTACTCTTCAGCAACATTTAAACTATGTTGCAGACGGTCCGGCAGAGGTCTTAAGAGCGGTAAGAGAGCAGTTTATCCTTGGCGCCTCCCAGATAAAAATTATGGCAGGCGGTGGTGTATCAAGTACCTATGATCCCATACAGACAGTGCAGTTTACATATGAGGAAATGAAAGCTGCGGTAGATGCGGCAAAGGATTTCGGAACCTATGTTATGGCACATCTTTATACGCCTGCATCCATCCAAAGGGCGGTTAAGGCAGGTGTAAAAAGCCTTGAGCATACCAATCTTATGGATGACGAGACTGCTAAGATAATCAGTGAAACAGCAGATGTGTGGGTTATGCCGGGACCACAGTTCGGTCGACCGATAGAATCCCATGGAGATAATCAGCCTGAATCGATTTTGAAGAAAGCGGCATTTGTAAGAGCCGGAGAAGAAATTGCAACCGAAGCTATAAACAAATACAATTTAAATATCGTATTCGGAACAGATTCCTTCGGTGATCCGGATTATATAGAAAAGCATCAGTTAGAGGACTTTTCGTATTTTAAGAAAAGATTCGGAAGCTTTAAGGGACTTGTTGCCGCAACGGGTAATGTATATGAGCTGACAAAGCTTACTACCTATCAGAATCCTTATCCGGACGGAAAAATCGGAGTGCTTGAGGAGGGTTCGTATGCAGATATTTTACTTGTAAAGGGAAATCCTGTTATCGACCTTGATATACTTGCTGATGAAGATAACATTAAGCTTATCATGAAAGACGCAAAGATTTATAAAAATATTTTATAAGTAAAAGGGATTAATTAGACAAAATATAATAGTTTTAAGATAGATTGTAAGTAATTTTATTTGATATAAGAAAAAGCTATAACCAATTAGAGATTTTAGGTATTGTACTGATTTTTTAATTTGAGGTAGACTATAACTCATAGCAAAAAAATTAAAATATATTGATTTTCTATATGTTATTATATTATGCTTTGCTATAATAAGATAAAAAATCAGGAGATATCAAAATGACTATAGCACAGATAAAATACGTTATAGAGGTTGCAAAAACAAAGTCAATAAATGCGGCGGCACAGGCACTTTTTATATCCCAATCCGGACTTTCCACGGCGATAAAGGAGCTGGAGGAGGAGCTTGGAATTACAATTTTTAATCGTACCAATAGGGGAATAAGCATAACAAATGAGGGGGAAACCTTTATTCGTTATGCTAACAATGTACTTCTTCAATATAAGCTTATGGAGGAAAAATATTTCGGAAGCGGTGAGGTGAAGAAGACCTTTTCCGTATCTATGCATCATTCCACCTTTGCGACCAAAATATTTGCTGAGATAATAAGGGAATACGGGATAAAGGAATATGAGTATTCCTTGTATGAAACCAGAACCAAAACTGTTTTTGATAATGTAAGCAATGCAAAAAGTGAACTGGGAATACTATATATAAGCAGCTTTAACAGGGAGTATTACAGTAAAGTATTCAAAAACGCTAACTTAAGCTTTGAGGTGCTTGGCTCATTTCCGGTATGTGCTTATGTGGGTGAGCAGCATCCGCTGGCTGACAGAAAGGAGATTACACTTTCCGAGCTGGAAGATTATCCGTGTCTTATATTTGACCAGGATGAAAACAGCAGCTTTTACTTCTATGAGGAAATCATTAGTGCCTATGAGTATAAAAATATAATAAGGACCAGTGACCGTGGAACCACCCTTGAACTTATGAGAGAGATAGATGCGTATTCCGTAGGAATCGGAACCTTCTATGAAGAAAGGCATGATAAGGGACTCACGGCAATCAGCATAAAAACAGATGAGAAGATTGATGTGGGATTTATTAAAAGGATTGACAGCAATTTGTCTAAGCTTGGAGAACGATACATAGAGCTCTTCAAAGATTATGTAAAAAAGCTTGGAGCTTAATATACGAAGCGAAGTTTCAACGGGGTCAAAGCCGTTGAAACTTTTTTTAATGCACACGCCCGCGTAATGAAATTTGTCACTGCGTGACACGCGGGCGGCGCGGC
>CALGGL010000291.1 GCA_937915975.1 uncultured Lachnospiraceae bacterium
TCTCTACAATATAAGCCGTGTGCAGGCCTCATCCCTTATAGATAAGGGTGAAAACGGATTTTTATCCGTAAGTACCAAGAACAATTATATAGGCAGTAACAATACTGCAAAGACACTTTTTCCTGAGCTTGCAAGACTTCGAGTTGATAAAAAATTTATAGATATGGAAAATGAATATTCAATCATTTCCATACTTCATGGCTTCATAGATGATTTTAAGGGCAAATGTGCCGAGCACGGCGGCGATGTGTATGATTATGAAAACGAGGATGAGAATAATCATGATAAACATAATGACCGTCATAATAAACATAACCATGAGCACCACCATGAACATAAGCATGAACATCATGAGGACGAACATATCCTTGAAAGAGATGGCAGGATATACAAGATTGTTGTCGAGCATCTGATGTATCAAAAGAAGATTAAGGGTTATCAGATATCTATTATAGATGAAACCAAGGAAAGAAAATATACCAAACTATTACAGCAGTATAATCAAAGGTTAGAGCGTGAGGTTGCGGAAAAAACAGAGCATATTCAGGAAATACAGGATAAGATGGTGCTTGGCATAGCAGATATGGTTGAAAACAGAGATGCCAATACCGGTGGTCATATCAAGAGAACCAGTGAGGTTGTCAGAATACTTATAGACGAGATGAAAAAGGATAATATGGAAGGACTTGATGATGAGTTCTGTAAATATGTTATCAAGGCTGCGCCTATGCATGACCTCGGAAAGATTGCGGTTGATGATGCAGTACTCAGGAAGCCGGGAAGGTTTACTCCCGAGGAATTTGAAGAGATGAAAAAGCATGCCGCAAAGGGTGCCGAGATAGTTCATAAGGTTTTGGCTGATGTTGAAGAACCGCGTTTTCAGATTATTGCGGAAAATGTGGCACATTATCATCATGAGAGATGGGACGGTTCAGGATATCCTGAGGGAATAAAGGGAGAAACAATTCCGCTTGAAGCCCGTATCATGGCTATAGCTGATGTATATGATGCACTTGTCAGCAAGAGATGCTATAAGGACAGCATGTCCTTTGAACAGGCATACAGCATAATAGAAGAAGGTATGGGTACACAGTTTGATGAACGCCTCAATAAGTATTTTATTGCATCGAGAGAAAAGCTTGAAGCATACTATACCGAGGTTGGCGAAGGAAGAGCATGAGATACATAAGACAGTTTTTAATAATATTATTTATATCCTTTATAGGGGAAATGCTTAATCACTATATCCCGCTTCCGGTTCCGGCAAGCATATATGGTATAGTGATTATGTTTATTTGCCTTTTGACAGGTATAATCAAGGTTGAGCATGTAAAAGAGGTATCAGGATTTTTAATCGAGATAATGCCTCTTGTTTTTATTCCGGCAGCAGTCGGTCTTATCAATTCTTGGGGGCTGATAAGTGATAAATGGTATATGTATGTAACGGTAATAATTGCAACCACTATTCTTGTTATGGCGGTATCCGGGCTTATGACACAGTTTGCAATAAGGTATGAGTTAAAGCACGGTACATCTGAGGAAAACTCTGTGATCAAGGAGGATGTGGATGACATAAGCGCAGACAAGGAGGGTTCGAAAAATGAGTGAGATTACTAAAACTCTTGAAAATTCGGCTTTCTTTGGACTGCTTTTAAGCCTTGCCGCTTATGAGATAGGATTATTCTTAAAAAAGAAATTTAAGTCGGGCATTTTTAACCCACTGCTAATTTCAATTATTATTGTTATAGCTGTACTTAAATTCGGGCATATAAGCTATGAAAAATACAGCATTGGAGCAGAATATCTAAGCTACCTTCTTACACCTGTTACAGTATGTCTTGCAGTTCCGTTATATGAGCAACTTCAGGCTTTAAAGAAAAACTGGAAGGCTATAATTCTGGGTATAGCATCGGGAGTAATAGCGAGCATGCTTGGAATACTTGCACTTGGTCTTGCATTTGATATGACACATGAGGAATATGTATCACTTCTTCCTAAGTCAATAACTACGGCAATAGGTATGGGAGTATCCGAGGAGTTGGGCGGTTACGTATCCATAACGGTTATAGTTATTATTCTTACCGGAGTTTGTGGCAATATCATTGCAGAGCTTGTATTTAAGATATTCCATATAGAAGAACCGATAGCAAGAGGAATAGCCTGCGGTACGGCAAGCCATGCAATAGGAACGGCAAAAGCCATGGAGCTTGGAGAGGTCGAGGGAGCTATGAGCAGCCTGTCTATAGTTGTTGCGGGAGTAATTACTGTATTCGGTGCCGTAGTATTTGCAAATTTTATGTAGAGCTTAGGAAAGCATAGTGAAAATTCCATAAAGTACAAGAAGGTGGACCGGATAGTATGCGTAAAAAACATATTTCATAGACGGTCCTTTCTTATGATTATGGAATCCGATTGGGAGCATTGCAAACAGACCGAGTAATTCAACAGTGTTACTGAATACAACGGTTATAGCGGCAATTGATATAAAAAGCCATATAAATTTTTTGGCATTTTCTTTGTCTGTTAAAGGCTTGCTTTCATCAGTTCTGAATAAGTAAAAAAGGAGTATAAGCATTATTCCGAAAGCGGAATAGTCAGTGCTTATAATCATTGAAATAATCATAATAAGAATTATGGCTATAGGCACTCCGACTGTATATGTGACAGCCGATGCACCCGTTTCTTTGCATTCTTTATATTTTTTTCTTGCTTCATCCGCAAGGTACACACATATAAGTCCGAACATAAGAGTAAAGTAAACATTTAAATCACTGAAGTTGGTTGCATTTTTAAGAAATGCCAGTGAGAAAGGTACCTGTGATATAAGTGAAAAAATAAATAATCGTAAAACATATTTTTTGACGCTTCTTGTATGATAATAGCCTTCAACTATAAGATAGCAGTAAATCGGAAAAGCAATTCTTCCTATACCTCTTAAAATGTTATATACATTGAGAGGAATGAGACCGCTCAGGTATAGATTGCCGTTTACGTAGGTTGTTCCTATGGCGGCACCTACATGGTCTATGGTCATTGATATGATTGCAATAAGCTTTAATATAAATGTTGACATTTTTGTTTCCTTACCTTTGTTTAATATTACCGGACTATTTTATCATATTTTTTTATGACGTAAATACTAAAAATAAAATTGTTTAATGAATATATTTGGAGTATAATTAACAAGGGTGTATGCCTTAATCTTGAAATAATTTAATGGGATGATAGCATTATATGAAAACAATAATTAATTTCATAGCTTCGATTATTTTGATTGAGGTGGGATTTTTCCTTTTTTTTGGAGCTGATATGAATTTAAATGAGACCTCCAAGAATCTCACTAATTATCAGAATAATAATATTCCTACGGTCGGAACCGAGGTTGAGCTTTATGTTGTTGATATAAGTGAGGTATTTCTTAAACAGGATAATATTACAAACTTTAAGTATGAGTCCGAATGCTATTACGTGGCGCAGATTAATGATGGCAGATTTATCGTTATTAAGACTGAAGAAGGCAGTGAAACGGACAGAGAGGTTAGTGAATATTCAGAACAATACTACAATTATTATATGTTTAAACGGGGACAAAAACCTGAAACCTTATACCTTGACGGAGTCATAGATAAGGTTCCCGAGCTTGACAACGGAAGCTTTTTGGATGAATTGAAAAATGCAAAAAGAGATATGATGCCTATTCGCGGTTATATCAGAATGGATGTAAATGACATAGTAGTAGATGTTGATCATAAAAAAGGCAGTACAATGAATGGCGGATTGCAGCAGGCAATTAATAT
>CALGGL010000292.1 GCA_937915975.1 uncultured Lachnospiraceae bacterium
TCTCTCGTGATGATGCAGGTAAGTTCTTAAATGCTTACTATGATGCAAAGATTTTCGAGAATGATCCATTTGCTAAGCTTGACCAGACAGGTGTAGGTAAGCTCATGGAGACAGCTATCAAGCTCGGCAAGCCGGTTAATCCTAAGCTTCACGTAGGTATCTGCGGTGAGCACGGTGGAGATCCATCTTCAGTAGAATTCTGCCACAAGATTGGTCTTGATTATGTATCATGTTCACCATTCCGTGTACCTGTAGCAAGACTTGCTGCAGCACAGGCTGCTATTGCAGATAAGTAGGATTAATTGCACGTAAACTAAATAATTAATTTATTGGTCAGCCCCGAATCTAATTCGGGGCTGATTTTTAAAAATGGTTGTAAACAGATAAAAAAACAGGCATATGAAATGAAGGAATAAGTCGATTACCTATAATCAGATACTATGAGGGGTGTTTTATAGGTAAAGAATGAAGGTGAACTAATAGAAGTTGTCGGCGATTACCTATAAGCTAATGTGATAGGAGCTATCTTATAGGTAAAAGTCAAAGGCTGTCAAATGAAAATAATTGATAGATAGTGAGTGCTTTGAAAAAGGTATTCATGATGGCACGGTTATAACGAAGTGGAATAATACTCCGATAGATGAGGCAACAGAAGGTGTCAAATGCATTGACAGGTGGCACAGCTTTCAGACATCGGAGAATATATACATAGCTCAACCGATATTCCTTGCAGGGCAGGGCGGTGAGCAGCTTGAAGTTACATTTATAAATGATAAAAATAAGGAGGAAACAATCAATCTTGCTCCTTGCGGGAATTATTTAAGCAGGAGAACATCGGCACTTAACATACTTTTCGGAGATAATGTGATTTCTCAGGATAATTATTCTACATCGATGATAGATGGAAATGTGGGATATCTGAGAATAACCGAAGAGGAATATTCACTTGATCCTTTGTTTATTACAAAGGGAACTATTAAGGGATTTTCATGGGACATATATGATGACCTTGATGCGAGATTTGAAGAACTACGCGAGCAGGGAATGGACAGGATTATCATCGACATTAGAAATAACGACGGTGGTAACGGATATGAAGCAAGAACGGTTGCGGCTATGTTTACAAAGAATCCGGTTTCGTACTATCTTACACTTTACAAAGACGGAAAATATAAGGTTATTTCCAAGGCAAAGGATGTAAATGCCTGTAAATGGGATGACATACCGGTAGTGGTTTTGGTAAATGGTCAGACTGCCAGTGCCGGAGAGGAAATAGCACACTATCTTAAGGGCAGTGCAAATGTAACGGTTATGGGAAACACTACAACCTGGGGCTCTGTTCAGGGAACCGGAGGGGCTGTCATCTTAAGCGGAAGTAAATTTGAACTTGATTTTCCGATTACTCCGGTTGTCGGAGATGATTATCTTCCGATTGTAGATGTAAAGGGTGACCGACAATCCCGTCTGTCACTTGATTACCTGATAGAGTATTCAAAGGAGGAAGTGGTTGAATTATTTGAAAATCCGGGTGAGGATAAGACCTTGGAGGAGGCAGTTAATTATATACAACAATTGAAATAAAGCTAAGATAATAATTGCTCATTTAATATATTGATAGAATATGACAAAAATGTTAAAATAATATGTTGTAGGATATGGAAAATTATCTATATAATAAAGAGAGTTTAATTGATGATTGGGGAATAATCAAAGAATGAAGGACGAAACATTAAAGAAAATCAACAGATGCCTTATAAGTGCATGGCTTGTAATAGTCGCCGTTTTGTTGATTACATATTATATAGAGGTTCTTAAGGGAACAAGAAATACGGATTATTATACCTTGTTTGCAGGTGTAACTGTTGTTCCTGCTTTTCTTTGTCTTTTATGGTATTGGAAAAATCCGTATTCAATAAGATTAAGATATGGGTTCGCTATCGGTTATTCCGTAATGTATGGATTTGTTCTTCTTACAAGTAATACAGATCTTGTTTTCTCGTACATATTTGTTATGCTTGTGCTTCTTATTCTGTACCATCAGCCAAGTCTTATAGCTGTGGTCGGTGCTATTTCAATGATAGTAAATGCTGTACATGTGATTAATAAGATTAGTGACGGAACCTACAATACGGAAAACAGCAGAGATGCCGAGATTCAGCTTGTTCTTCTTGCTTTAAGTTTTGGTGCGGCTTTAATTGCTGCAGCTCTTTATGATAAAATATCAAAGAATTATGAAAAGTATAAAAAAGATCAGAAGAATATGCTCATTCAGGTTATGACAGCATTTTCCGAGGCACTTGATGCCAAGGATGAATATACAAGCGGTCATTCTCACAGAGTTGCATCGTATGCCAAGGAGATTATGAGACGTCTTGGCGGAAGTGAGGAGGAGCAGGAGGAGGCATATTATACCGGACTTCTTCATGATGTAGGCAAAATAAGAGTTCCGGATGCGGTAATCAATAAGCCGGGAAAGCTTACTCCCGAAGAATTTGAAGAGATAAAGGTTCATACCGAGGCCGGTTATCAGATATTAAAAAATGTATCTGCATTAAATGATTTGTCAGGTGGAGCAAGATGGCATCACGAAAGATATGACGGAACCGGATATCCAAATGGTATAAAGGGAGAGGACATTCCTCTTATTGCGAGAATTATTAGTGTGGCAGATGCCTATGATGCCATGACTTCAAACCGAAGCTACAGAGAGCCGATGTCTCAGGATATGGTAAGAGAGCAGATTGTCGGTGGAATGGGCACTCAGTTTGATGCCAAGATAGCACAAATAATGCTCGATATGATGGATGAGGACAAGGATTACAGATTAAGAGAGCTTGAAGAGGATGCAAGAAAGAGAATTCTTCTGGCAGATGATAATCCGGACGGCAGCGAAGAAGTTATCGAGATGCTTCACAATGATAAGCATTACGAAATCCTTGCTGTAAATAACGGAAAATCCTGTATAGATATGCTTAAGGATCAGTATTTTGACCTTTTGATAATAGATATCGAGATGGCAGGAGAAAATGATATGGACGGATATGATGTCGTCGAATGGGTACGTAACAATAACATGAGCATTCCTGTTATATTTATGAAGGGTGATAAGGAAATGACATCTATCCTTCGTGCAGAGTCACTGGGAATAAGCGGATATATAACAAAGCCTGTTTCGGAGGCGGCACTAAGGGATTTGCTTCGTTCAACATTAAGACCAAATGATTTGGCAAGTTAACAATTCTAAGGAGGACAATTAAATGAACATGAAAAAAATCGGTATGCAGATGAGCTTACTTATGGGAGTAACCTTAAGCTTCTTTTTATCCCTGACAGGACTTCTTGCAGCAGGAAAGTTTAACGTTGTGGGATGGCTTATAAGCTTCTTAATCAGTACGGTAATAAGCTTGATTATAGGCTTTTTGATTCCTATGAAAAAGGTTACGGATGGTGTAAATAATAAGCTTGGTCTTGAACCGGGTAAGCTTGGAACAAGATGTATGGAGAGTCTTATATCGGATTTGATTTATACACCGATTATTACTCTTGCAATGGTATTTATGGCATACAAAAAGGCTACGGCACATGGTGCAAAGATTCCTTTTATCGGAATGTTTGGTAAATCACTTGTTATTAGTTTGGTTGTAGGCTTTGTTCTCATATTTATATTTATGCCTTTGTATATGAAGCTGGTATTCAAAAAGAACGGAATTGGTGGTCCGCAAGGTCCCAACATTCAGGGTTCTATGAGCAATCCAAGCGAAAAAGATGATTAGTAGATAGATGGTATATAACATGAAAATGCAGGTGCTAAGCATAGCGTTAAGTGACAACATGATATGCGAGTACCTGCATTTTCGTGTTATATACCGGTATATTAATAACAGGATTGGTTATAGGATTAGCCTATAACCAGTTCTTTTTTTTATGAATTATACAAAATAAAAAAATGGTGTTATTATCATCACATAAACAGATGAGCGAGCTTACACAAGGCTTTATTAAAAAGGATAGGGTTGAGTGAAGGTCGAAGAACTCATGAAAATAATAAGAAGAAAAGTGAGGTAGATATTATGGGAAAGAAAACAAGAGCAGAAAGAGAATTTAAATTTGAAACAAAGCAGTTACATGTAGGACAGGAAACACCGGATGCGGTTACTGATGCAAGAGCAGTACCTATATACTTAACTTCATCATACGTATTCCATAACAGTCAGCATGCAGCAGACAGATTTGGATTAAGAGATGCCGGTAACATCTATGGAAGACTTACCAATCCAACACAGGGAACCTTTGAAGCACGAATCGCAGCGCTCGAGGGTGGTGTAGCAGCATTGGCAGTCGGTTCAGGTGCAGCAGCTCTTACATATGCAATACAGGCAGTTGCACACGCAGGTAATCACGTGGTTGCAGCAAAGAATATATATGGTGGTACATATAATCTTTTAGCTCATACATTACCGGAGTACGGAATTGATACAACCTTTGTTGATCCGTTTGATTATGACGGTATCGAGGCTGCAATCAAGGACAACACAACAGCAATCGAGATTGAAACTCTCGGAAATCCTAATTCAGAAGTGGTTGATATCGAGAGAATAGCAAATATAGCTCATGCACATAAGATTCCTCTTATCGTTGACAATACATTTGCAACTCCTTATCTTGTAAGACCTATCGAGTATGGTGCTGATATAGTTGTTCATTCAGCTACCAAGTTCATAGGCGGTCACGGTACTACAATTGGTGGTGTTATTGTAGACAGCGGTAAGTTTGACTGGATAGCAAGCGGTAAGCACCCATGGCTTATCGAGCCAAATGTATCTTACCATGGTGTAAGCTTTGCAAAGGATACTGCACCTGCAGCATTTGCTACATATATCAGAGCAATTCTTCTTCGTGATACAGGGTCAACACTTTCACCTGTACATGCATTTATCTTCTTACAGGGCTTGGAGACTCTTTCCTTAAGAGTAGAGCGTCACGTTGAAAATGCACTTAAGGTTGTAGAATATCTTAAGAATCAGCCGCTCGTTGAGAAAGTTAATCATCCGTCAATTTCTGAGGATGCGGAGCAAAAGGAGCTTTATAAGAAGTATTTCCCTAACGGCGGTGGCTCAATCTTTACCTTTGAGATAAAGGGTGATGCCAAGAAGGCACAGGATTTCATCGACCAGCTTGAGCTTTTCTCACTTCTTGCAAATGTAGCGGATGTTAAGTCTCTGGCTATCCATCCTGCATCAACTACTCATTCAGAGTGTAATGAGGCAGAGCTTTTAGATCAGGGAATTAAGCCAAATACAATTCGTCTTTCCATCGGAACAGAGAATATAGATGATATAATCGAAGATTTAGATGAGGCTTTCAAAGCAATAAGCTAAAAGGTTGTTCATTATAATAGAGTTTGGTTTAGCTTTATTATCTTAAGAAAGTAATTGATTTATACTATACAGACTAAAATGCCTGATGATGCACTTTGGTCTGTATAGTTTTTGTGATAATGAAGACTAAAAGCCTGGTGATAGGTTTTAGTCTGTATGTTTTTTGCGATAATACAGACTGAAAAGACTGGTGACAAGTTTTAGTCTGTATGGTTACTGAAAAAATACAGATTAAAAAGTTTGGTGAGTATATTTAGTCCGTATAGTGCTAAAAAGTGTACAGACTAAAAAGTTTGACGAATAAACTTAGTCCGTATAGTGCTAAAAAGTATACAGACTAAAAAGTTTGACGAATAAACTTAGTCCGTATCATACCCCCCAAAATATACCTACTAAAATATATACTATTTTAGTAGGTATGGTTATTGGAAAAAGGACAGATTATTA
>CALGGL010000293.1 GCA_937915975.1 uncultured Lachnospiraceae bacterium
TTTTGTTTCCGAAAATTTCTTTTGCCTGGTCTGCCTGATTCTCAGGAACGCGTACAAAGAAACTTCTTACCGAATTGTCCTTGGGTGAAAGCTCAGCCTTTTCAGCCTTCATGTTTACTTCGATATGCTTTCCCTTGTGCTTTATAATGTCGATAACATCAGCAACAACAGCGCTTGCAGTAGCATTTTTGCCTGCACCCTTGCCATAGAACATAACATCACCCAGCATATTCCCGTGAATGTTAATGGCATTGAATACGCCGTTTACGCTGGCAAGAGGATTCTCCAAAGGAATAAGGAACGGAGCGACGATGCTGAAAAATCCGTTCTCGTTTTTCTTGCACATTCCAAGAAGCTTGATGGCCATATTCATTTTTCTGGCATACTCAAAATCCTCGATGCTAATCCTGGATATTCCCTCTGTATAAATATCCTCATAATCAACCTGTCTGCCGTATGCCATAGAAGTAAGTATGGCAATCTTTCTGCAGGCATCATAGCCTTCTACGTCTGCCTCAGGATTTCTTTCCGCATAGCCCTTTTGCTGTGCCTGTCTTAAAACAGTATCGAAATCCTCTCCCTCGTCTGTCATCTTGGTGAGAATGTAATTAGTAGTACCGTTTAATATTCCTATAATCTCAGTTATCTTATCAGCGGTCAGAGATTGGTTAATAGGTCTTATTATAGGAATACCACCGCCGACACTTGCTTCAAATAAGAAGTTTGTATCATTTTCCTTTGCTATGGCAAGAAGCTCTGCACCGTGCTTTGCAACCAACTCTTTATTTGAAGTACATACACTCTTTCCCGCAAGAAGAGCATCCTTCGTAAACTGATATGCAGGATTAATTCCTCCCATAACTTCAACAACAATCTTAACCTCGGGGTCATTCAAAATAACATTATAATCATGAACAAGTATTTTTTCAACGGGATCTCCCGGAAAATCTCTCAAATCAAGTACATATTTAATATTGATTTCCTTACCTGCTCTTTTGTTTATACTGTCGCTGTTTTTTTCAATAACCTCGACAACGCCGGAACCTACGGTTCCATAACCAAGTACTGCTATATTTATCATTACATACTCTCCTCTGTTTAAACATTCATTTGTCTGATTATATCTCTTCAATTTCACCGGTCTCGCCGTCTTGGTCACCCGGATTTTCCTCCAGAAGCTCGGCAAGCTCTTCAAATACCTCATCATCTATAAGTTTGTCAACCGAGATACATAATATAATATCCGATTTTTTATCTCCTGGAAGTGAAACCTTTACAACACTTTCAAGATATCCGGTGTTTTCGTTTTTAACAACTCCCGGAACCCTCTTTATGTCATCTGGCTCAACAGGAACTATGCCGAGAACATCATCCACCTCAAGGCCAAGCTTTATACCATGAGTTTCAGCTATGAGAAGCTGAACATTCGGTCCCTTTTCGCTTTCATCAAGTTCAAATCTTTCTTTAAGATTAAATACCGGTACAATCTCATTTCTAAGATGTATAATACCCTTAATAAACTGTGCACTGGTAGGTATTCCGACTATTCCGTAATCACTTTCAATGCCATTTATCTTTGATAAATTAACACAATACCTCTTGTTGTTCAGTAAAAAAATAATATACTTTTCTTCCATAACAATTAGTCCTCCTTATCACATCTCTTTATCCATTTTAAATAAGCATTGATAAATGAATTAATATCACCGTTTAATACTGCATCTGCATTGGCAGTTTCACAGTTAGTTCTATGATCCTTAACAAGCTTATAAGGCTGAAGGAAATACGTCCTTATCTGACTGCCCCAGCCGTTTTCTGATAATTCACCCCTTATATCGGATATCTTATCAAGATTTTCCTGTTTTTTTATCATATAAAGTTTTGCCCTAAGCATCTTCATAGCCTTGTCCTTGTTGCTGTGCTGTGAACGTTCATTCTGGCACTGTACAACCACACCGGTAGGAAGATGTGTTATTCTTACGGCAGATGAAGTTTTGTTGATATGCTGACCACCCGCTCCGCTTGCACGGTAAGTATCTATCTTAAGGTCGTCATCATTTATCTCAACAACCACATCATCATTTATCTCCGGCATAACGTCAACCGCCGCAAAGGTAGTCTGCCTTTTTCCGGCCGCGTTAAAGGGTGACATCCTGATAAGTCTGTGAACTCCCTTTTCGGATTTTAAGTATCCGTAAGCATCATAGCCGTTCACCTGAAATGTAATAGACTTATAACCAACCTCATCACCATCGAGATAATCTATAACCTCTATATCAAAGCCTTTTTTTTCAGCCCATCTCGTGTACATACGGTAAAGCATGGATACCCAGTCACAGCTTTCCGTACCTCCGGCTCCGGCATTGATATTTATAACTGCATTATTTTCATCAAATTCATCCGATAAAAGTGTTGCTATACGAAGAGTCTCAAAGCTATCGGTAAATTCATCAAGGTTTTGTGCTATCTCATCAATAAGGCTTTCGTCATCTTCCTCCTCAGCCATCTCGATAAGAGTTTCCATATCCTCATACAACCCCTTTATGGTCACAAATTCCTCAAGGGATTTTTTAAGTCCTTTAAGTTCCTTCATAACCTCCTGACTCTCATCATTATCATTCCAAAAATCAGGGCTTTCAAGCTTTGCCTCTAATTCTTTTATTCTTATTTCCTTATTGGCGATGTCAAAGTGAATCCCTCAATTCTTCCAGTGGATTCTTATATTCTCTCAGCTTTAGTTTTAAATTGTCAAGTTCAACCACCTTTATCACCACCTTAATAATTTATAAAAGATTTATGCATTTCTTCCACAACACATCTTATATTTTTTACCGCTTCCGCAAGGACAAGGATCGTTTCTTCCAATCTTTGCCGTTGCTCTTTTTACAGGTCCCTTCTTAGCCGAATCATCTCTGTTGGTTCCGGTAACCTTAGCTACCTCCTCACGCTCAACCTTCTGCTCTATCTTTACATGCATAAGCATCCTGACCGTATCCTCCTGAATGGATGCAGTCATCTCATTGAACATATCATATCCCGCAAACTTGTATTCCACAAGCGGATCTCTGCTTCCGTAAGACTGAAGTGATATTCCTTGTCTTAACTGTGTCATATCATCTATATGAGACATCCATTTTTTATCTATTACCTTAAGAAGAATAACTCGCTCTATCTCTCTTATATGCTCAGGCTCAGGGAATTCCGCTTCCTTTGCCTCATATATCTTAACCGCTTCCTCCTTAAGTCTTTGCTTAAGCTTT
Organism: uncultured Lachnospiraceae bacterium; assembly: GCA_937915975.1. Lineage (GTDB taxonomy): Bacteria > Bacillota > Clostridia > Lachnospirales > Lachnospiraceae > Coprococcus_C. The sequence continues at coordinate 3,261 of CALGGL010000293.1, forward strand.
TTGACATCACCCGATTTTTTCTCATCATCGGTAAGAACTATCTTTTCATATGGAACAATCGGTATAAGAAGTCTGTTTAATTCTTCTATCTCCCATGCATCCGGTGAAAGGTCGGCCGCACAGGTTGTATCTATATATTTCTCAACCGTATCCTGCATAAACTTGAGAACCACGTCACGCATATTTTCACCGTCAAGAACTCTTCTTCTCTCAGCGTATATAACCTCTCTTTGTTCGTTATTAACCTGGTCATATTCGAGAAGATTCTTTCTTATGGCAAAGTTATTGGACTCAATTTTCTTTTGAGCCTTTTCAATAAAGTTTGTAATTGTCTTATGCTGTATCTCTTCACCCTCAGGAATCTTAAGCGCATCATATACAGCCTTTACCTTTTCGGAGCCGAAAAGTCTCATAAGGTCATCATCAAGTGAAAGATAGAATTTTGACTCTCCGGGATCACCCTGACGTCCTGAACGTCCTCTTAACTGATTATCTATACGTCTTGACTCGTGTCTTTCCGTACCTATAATCTTAAGGCCTCCAAGTTCAGCAACTCCTTCACCAAGCTTAATATCGGTACCACGTCCTGCCATGTTGGTAGCTATGGTAACCGCACCTCTTTGACCTGCATCGGCAACTATCTCTGCCTCAAGCTCATGGAACTTTGCATTAAGTACCTTATGCTGAATGCCTCTCTTAGAAAGCATTCTTGAAAGCTCCTCTGAAGCCTCGATTGTAATTGTACCAACAAGTACAGGCTGTCCCTTATCGTGTGACTCTGCCACCGCATTAACGATAGCATTAAGCTTTTCCTTTTTAGTCTTAAATACCGAATCCTGATGATCTATTCTCTTTATAGGAAGATTGGTAGGAACCTCAACAACATCCATACCGTAAATCTCTCTGAACTCATTTTCCTCCGTAAGTGCAGTACCTGTCATACCGGCCTTTTTCTTATATTTATTAAAGAAGTTCTGGAAAGTTATCGTTGCAAGTGTCCTTGTTTCTCTCTTAACCTTAACGTTTTCCTTTGCCTCGATAGCCTGATGAAGTCCATCGGAGAAACGTCTACCGGGCATTATACGTCCGGTAAATTCATCAACTATAAGTACCTCATCATCCTTTACAACATAATCCTTATCCTTGAACATAAGGGCATGAGCACGAAGTGCCATAATCATATTATGCTGAATATCGATATTTTCGGCATCGGAATAGTTTTCTATATGGAAGAACTGCTCTACCTCTTTTACACCCTGTGCGGTAAGAACAACCTGCTTGTCCTTTTCATCAACAAGGTAATCGCCGTCCTCTTCAATCTCATTTCCCATAATGGCATCCATCTTGCTTATCTCCATGGATGCGGTACCTCTTTTAAGTCGTCTCGCAAGATAATCGCACATTTTATATAAATCAGTGGATTTACCGCTCTGACCGGATATAATAAGAGGTGTTCTTGCTTCATCTATAAGTACGGAGTCAACCTCATCCACGATTGCATAGTGCAGTTCCCTTTGAACCAGCTGCTCCTTATATATAACCATGTTATCTCTTAAGTAATCAAAACCAAGCTCATTATTGGTAACATAGGTTATGTCACAATTATAAGCCGCTCTTCTGGCATCATTTTTATCTCCGTTAAGAATTACACCGACCTTAAGTCCAAGGAATTCATGCACCTGTCCCATCCACTCGGCATCACGCTTTGCAAGATAATCATTTACCGTTACTATATGAACACCCTTGCCCTCAAGCGCATTAAGATATGCCGGGAGCGTTGATACAAGGGTTTTACCTTCACCTGTTCTCATCTCGGGAATACGTCCCTGATGTAATAATATACCACCGATAAGCTGAACCCTGTAATGCTTCATGCCAAGAACTCTTGCAGCAGCCTCTCTGACTACAGCAAATGCCTCAACAAGAAGATCATCCAACGTTTCTCCTTTTTCAAGACGTTCCTTAAACTCTGATGTCTTAGCCTTAAGCTCATCATCACTTAAGCCCTGCATGGTTTCATCCAGACTCTCTATCTTATCAACTATCGGATATATCTTTTTTAATTCCTTTTCACTATGTGTGCCAAAAACTTTTTCTATAAGGCCCATTATAAATTACCTCCAAACTGATACGACATAGCTATCGCACCGTAAACTTAAATATAACATTATTCAAGTATTAAGGCAAGATTATTTTTAGATTTTTATCTAATAAGTGTAAAAGCAAAAAAAGGGTTACAGAAATCTGTAACCCTTTAAATAAGCTTTTATCTAAAATTCCGGCTCAATAAGTCCGTAAGTATTACCCTTTCTCTTATAAACTACGTTAACCTCTTCCGTCTCAGCATTTCTGAAAACAAAGAAGTTATGACCTAAAAGCTCCATCTGTACACATGCATCCTCAGGATACATAGGCTTAACTGCAAATCTCTTACTTCTGATAATCTTTACCTCTTCATCATCAGAATCGTCCTCGCTGAAGAAATCATCCTTAATAAAATTAGCATTCTGCTCCTTATCAACAATCTTCTTCTTGTAACGTGTAACCTGACGCTCAATAACCTCAACCACAAGGTCAATTGATACATACATATCATCACTTGCCTGCTCAGCTCTTATGATATGACCCTTCATAGGGATTGTAACCTCAATCTTCTGTCTTTCCTTTTCAACCGAGAGAGTAACCTGTGCATCAGTATCATCGGTAAAGAATTTTTCCAGCCTGCCGAGCTTGTCATAAATTGCAGTTTTTAAACCATCAGTAACCTCAATATTTTTTCCACTAATTATGTAATTCATGTGCCCCACTCCTTTTTCGCCAAACTAATGCATCAAAAAACACCTCTATGATACATTGGAATAATTATATCATAGAAGTGTTATTTTTTAAAGCATAATTTTAATAAACTCTTATCGCCTTACAAGGTGTGCTGTAATACATATTTGACACAATAATACCTGTTTTTTCGGTACTTGCATGAACAACCTGACCCCCGCCTATATAAAGTGCGGCATGACCGATGGTTGTTCCGCCGTTCTTATAGAAAATTATATCTCCCGGAGCCACCTCCGACAAGCTTACCTCTGTTCCGCAATTAGCCTGCGCTTTGGATGAATGAGGAAGATATACTCCGAAATTGGCATATACACTCATAGTAAAACCTGAGCAATCTGTTCCGTCCGTAAGGCTTGAGCCACCGTAAACATAAGGATTACCAACAAACTGAAGTGCAAAATTGCAAACATCCTGAGCATTTGGATTAACAGCAGGTGCCGGTGTTGTCACAGATTCTTCCGTAGCCGGTGCTTCCGTTGCCGGTGCAGTGGTTGTAGCATCCTGTGAAGCCTGGGCAACAGCTTCGGTAGTAGTTTTGTTATTGGAAGCTGTCTCGGTTGCGGTCGGATCGGAATTTACAGCAATAGCTTTACTTGTTCTGTATGAAATACTTATATACTCATTCTTTACATAACCGGAAAGAGAATCATCAACCTCCACCTTAGTCCATGCATTACCCTGACTCAGTATACCATATTCCTCACCGCCTGTAAGAAGAGTAAGGCAATTGCTGTCCTCACTATCACTTTCTCTGAGTCTTAAGGTTGTAGCATTTACAACTGCAACCTTTTGAAGGTTATTTTCCGCATATGTTTTTGCATCACTTCCAAATGCAAGAAATTCATTTTTAATATATCCGTCGCAATTACCGGATTTTATATGGGACCACTCCGAACCCTTTTCAACAACCGTAACAAGTCCACCGTTATTTATTATTCCGATTTTATCTGAATTTACATCCGCATTTTGTCTTATATTAACCTGTCCGCTCGTTGTCACAATCGCCTTATTGCTAAAATCTATGTATGAGCCGCTTAATTGGCCTTCTTCTTCATTTGAGCTTTCTTCATTTTTGCTTTTTTCGGTAACTTCCTCTGAAACTCCGATTCCCAGAATTTCATCAAGCGCCGATGTTGAATTATAAGCAATATATCTGTCAAGTGCCGATGATATACTGACATTTGCATCGTTATAAACCACTTCTGAAACAACATCTGTATCCGATGCGACGTCAATCTCATCCTTTTCGGATACCTCTACAGCCTCCTCCGAAGAATCCAATTCTCCTACCGCCTTAGAATTTATATAATTGAAGTTGCATGCAAAGAATCCCATAGTGCTAAAAAGCACAAGATATTTTATTACTTTTTTCCTCATTTGTATGCCTCCTGATTATCATAAAAAAACGTTTTCGTTTAAAATGTTACAAAATTGTTACATCATACTTATCAACAGTATACCAAGTTAACATAATGTTGTCAACCATAATTTTACAAAAAAAAAGGAGCATATATATGCTCCCTGATAAATCAATATGTATTTTATCCAAATTACAAACGTATATCAATATTGCCACCGATATTAGGATTAACGGAACGCTCCATCATCTGAGTAATCATATCACCGTTTTCCTCAACTACATCGAGCGACTTCTTAAGCATAGCAATATCTATGGCATTCATACTTCTTGTATCTGAAATTTGTAAACCTATACCCGAATTTCCAACTGAGCTTATATTCATAGTTTCCACTCCTTATTATCAATCAAACAAAAACAATCATACTTATCCAATAATAGTAATTTTTATCATTATACTATTTATTTTTTTCTGATGCAAGCATTTTCTCCATTATTTTTTATTTTATTTGATATTTTTTCACCATCATAAATTTGCTGCATTTAATTAAATGATACTTAATGTTTTATTTTTCAAGATATAATCCGCAAACAGCCTCAGTTATGGCCTCGGCGAGTTTTTCCTGATATTTATCATCCACAAGTTTTGCGGTTTCCTCGGGATTACTTAAAAATCCACATTCAATTATAACCGCAGGACATGCGCTCTTTCTTAAAATATAATAATCATCACACGCCTTTGCCTTACGATTGTTTTCGGCATCCGCATATTCCTTTATACAGTCTTGTATTTCTTTTGCAAGAAGCATGCTTTGCTCCGAGCTGCCATAATAAAATACCTGTGCCCCTTTTACTCTTTTGTCGCTGTAACTGTTTTGATGAATGCTAATCAAAAGATCCGCTCCGCTTTCATTTACAAGCTCCATTCGATTTATCATATCTGATTTTTTCTTATTTGCAGCACCTGTCTCGGCAAGACAGACATCGCTGTCTCTTGTAAGAATGACTCTGATACCCTTTTTCTCCAACTGACTCTTTAGTTTCAAAGCAATTGCAAGGTTTACGTCCTTTTCAAGTATTCCGTCCTGACTTACCTTTCCCGGATCATTTCCGCCGTGACCTGCATCTATTACAACGGTAAGAATTTCCTTTTTTTCACTTGCATTTTCTATTTCATTTTTTAAATTATTCAAATTATTTTTTTCTTTATTATTATTAATATTACTATTGTTATCCGCATTATTATAAGTAATATTAATTTTTAGATTTTTATTATTTTCATTTTTTGTATTTTGTTCATCATTTTTCTTCAAATTATATGATTTTATATTATCAGTATCAGTATTTATATAAGGTTTATTTATTTGATTTTCTATTTTTTGATTGTTATTATTATTATTTTTAAATGAATTATTTAAATTTACTTTAGGTATATTTATTACTTGTTCTTTTGGTAAATTATAATTTTGTTCTTTAGGTTTATCTTTTGTTTTTTCGGTGTTTCTTTCTTTATTTATATTTATATTTTTATCTTTATCATTTTTTTCGACTTTGTTTTCAACTTTATTTTTATCTTTAGGGTTTTCTAGATATTTATTAGTAATTATATTTATAGTTTTATTATTTGCATTATTATTATCTTTATTTTTGTTTTTATTTTTATCAATAATTTTATCAATGATTTTATTAATATTATTATTTTTATATTTATTTTCACTTTTAAGACCATTTTTATTTGTATGTTTGCCTGTGTTCTTATTATTAATTATATCTTTATTTTTGTCCATTATTTTTATTATAACATTATCATATTTTTTATCGTTACTATTAATTACATTTACATTATCATATTTTTTATCTTTGCTTTTATTATTATCTATAACATTATTTTTGTTATTATTTTTATCAATAATTTTATCTTTTGTTTTGTCTTTGTTTTTATTGTTATCTATAAATGAATTTTTGTTACTATTTTTATCTAAAATATTATCTTTTGTTTTCTCTTTGTTTTTATTAGTATCTATAAATGAATTTTTATTACTATTTTTATCAGTAATTTTATCTTTTGTTTTATCCTGATATTTATTTAAATTATTATCTTTATTTGTTTCTTTATTTATATCTTTATTAATAACTTTAGGAATATTTTTGTTTTTATCTATATCTTTATATTTATCAATATATTTTTCTTTAATTTTATTACTTATTTCATCTATATTTATATCATTATTTTTATTTTTAACTTTATCAATATTTTTATCTTTATCTTTATCATTTGTTTTTATTATTACTTTATTAATATTTTTATCTTTATCTTTATCATTTGTTTTTATTATCACTTTATCTTTTATTTTATCCTTATTTTTATCTTTGTCATTTTTATCAACTTTTGTTTTATCTTTCAAATTATCTAAATAAGTATCTTTAAATACAACTATATTTTTATTAATATTATTATCTTTGTTTTTATCTATATTTTTATCTTTAAGTTTATCTCTATTTTTATCATTAATTTCATTTTTATTTATATTATTTATATCATTAATTTTTATATTAACTTTATCATTATTTTTATTTTTATTTGGCTCTATAATTTTATTATTATCTTGATTTTTATTTATATATTTATTTTCATCTAGGTTTTTATCTTTATTTATATTTTTATCATCAATTTTATATTTATTTTTATCCTCATTTTTATCTTTATTTATATTTTTATCATCTTTTTTATCTCTGCTTTTATCTCTTATTTTATCTTTTTCATTTTCTTTTGGTAATACTTCTTTTATTTGATCTTTATTATTTTCTTTTGGTTTTGCTTTGTCTATTAGAGTATTATTTATATTTTCATCTGTGTAATTTATTCTTAAAGGGAACTTATTACTATCTTTTTTAACTGTTTTAACTGGTTTATGCTCAAAATAAGTGGTTTTACTTGTTGAAATTTTATTTTTTTTTGTAACAGGATATTCTCTTGGAATTATTTCATTATTTTCTTCGTTATTATTTTTTATTCTTTTACTTACATGATATTTCGATACATCAAGTTTAATTTCTTGGAATTTACCTTGACCTCTTAGTTTTATATTTTTTTCTCTTTTATTCACGTAATAACAAGCATATTTTTCGGTTGAATATGAAAATTGATCATTTAAATTACTCAAATTTATTATTTTTCCTTTATTAACATTAATAATATGATTGTCATCATTAACATTTTTATTTTCTATTATTTTTGAATCCATTGATTTATTGTTATTATTATAATATTTATTATGAGAATTCGAATTTATACTGGTTAAGTTACCTTTATCCGATTCATCATTATTGTTATTGATATATTTATCATCCTTAATAGTATTATAATTATTTTGATTATTAATTCTCAAATCGTTTATAGAAACACTTCCTTTATTTGTATTATGATTATTAATATTTTTATATTTATGTTCTTTGTTTTGATTCCTATCTGTAAAAGTTTCTTTTTTGATTATTTTTTGATATTTATTATTAGTATTATTACTATTATACAATGAATTATTATAATAATAATTATTTGCAGATAATTTTTGGGTTGGCTTGGTGGATTCGAAATTTCTTTTTTTATTTAATGTTGAATTTCGATGATTATTTCCATCTCTAATCATACCATTTCTTGAATAGTCATTTTTTGTATTAGTATTAAAATATTTATGTTGATAATTATCATCATAAATAATATTTGTTATTTTATAATTATTCAGACTATTATTATAAATTCCTATATCATTTAAAACAATTTTATCTCGATTTATTTTACTAGTATTAGTATTATAATTATGTTGACCATAATTATCATTTGAAATATAAGCAGAAACCCTTTTACTATGCAATGAATATGGTGATTCTTCTTGATAATAATCATCATCCGACATATAATAATTATTATTCATATTCATATATTGATCATTATTTGTCCCATATATTACTCCAAAATCAACATTATCATAGGATTTTTCTTTTTTGTTCTAAATATATTTGAAAATAATTATTAATAACATTCTTACAATATTTTTGTTATATTTTTTGAAATCATTCGTTGACCTCATTTTAATGAATAATTATTTTATTTATTTTATGTCATAAATAATTTAAATCGTCATTATAAATATTTATTTTAATTAAATTTATCAACGAATTTATTTTTTATTGGGGATTGGGGATTGGGGATTGGGGATTGGGGATTGGGGAT
>CALGGL010000294.1 GCA_937915975.1 uncultured Lachnospiraceae bacterium
TACGGTGCTGTGGGAGGTCGGTAGATAAAATAATTATCTACCTCCTACCCGATTGCACAGAGCAACCAAAAGGAATATTTTTGATTGTTGCTTTTCTGAAAGGTTTTTACCTTACGGGTATGATAATGAAAGGAAATTCGAATTACGTTTTTTTGCCTTGTTTTTTGCTGAATTTATAAAAATTTTAAACAAAGCATATGATAGTGTTGAATTACTACTAACATTTCAAAATTTAGTTAGTAGTAAAATAATACTTGACAAAGTATAAAAAGTATACTATTATGCATATATAGTTAGTAGTAACAAAGTACTAACAAAATGATACATTTTTTATAAGGCATAAAACGCCGGAAAGGAGGATATTATGGGAATACGGTTTAGAAAGTTTCAACCAAATGATTATGTAATGGTGATTAAGGATGGAGATGTAGTTAAGAGGGGCTTAGGCTTGTCAGTCCTTTACAGCAGCATGAGAACCAATATATTGGTTGTACCTGCTACAGCATTTGACGGAGCATTTGCTTTTGATGAATTGGTTACTTCTGATTTTCAAACTGTATGTGTACAGGGAGCTACTACATACATGATAAGTAATTATGATCAGGCAATTAAGATGGCGGATTTTGCATTTGATTCCGGAAAATATGAAAGACAATACGTTGCGATGAATGTATTAAATAAAAGAATTAATAATATAATCAAGGCAATTGTCATAAGAGAAGTAGGTAAGAGGGATGTTAGGACCATAATAACTCTTGCGGATGAAATGGCTATGCTTATATCAAACGGTCTCAGTGAGGATGAAACGATAAAAAGCCTTGGCATCAGAGTTATAGCGGTTAATGTGCTTGGAATAACTGCAAAGCCTGAAACAAGAAAGGCACTTGAGGCGGCTGCCAGAGAGCAGATACTTAAGGAACAGGATGATGCTATCTACTTAAGAAGAAATGCAGCGATTGAGCAGGAGAGGATAATAAAAGAAAACGAGCTCAATACGGAGATAAAGGTTGCTGAAAAGGAAAAAGAAAAAAATGAAAAAAAGCAGGAAATGAAGTTGAGTATCCAAAGACACGAACTTGCCATGGAGAAGGAAAAGAAGGAAAAGGAGCAGGAGATAAAGAGTGTAGCTCTTGAGGGTGAGCTTGAGCTTGATGAGATGGCTGCAGCAAGGAAGATAAAGATTAAGCAGCAGGAGATGGAGGAGAAAATTAAGCTTGAGGAAAGGAACAAGGAATATGTCGCCCTTGAGGTTGAAAATGAGAGATGTAAGGCTGAAGAAAAGGCATATGCTGTAGCTGCAATGATGAAAGCATATGAAAATGTAAATGTTGCATTGATTGAAGCCTGTGCGCTTGCTCAAATGGATCCAAATACTCTTATGGCTAAGGCATTTATGGAACTTGGTGAAAATGCCGGAAAAATAGGAACTCTTAATATGACTCCGGATTTGCTTGAGACTATAATACAAAAAAATAAATAACAGGCATCAGCGATATTAAAGGACACAGGAATTGCAACCAAAGCATATAAAAATAAGGAAGGAGGGCAGGCTATGGACAGAGGCATGAATAAGATAATCATAGTAAAAAGGAAAACCAGACTTGAGGACTTGAAAAAAAGATATAATACCATAGAACAGGCAAGATTTTATGTTGAACATTTGGGTGCTGATTTTGGTGACTATGAGTTAGAGCATAATAATTACTACTGTGCGTTAAAGAAGGTTCATGAGCTTGCCCAACCTTATGCGAGAATTCAGGAGATAGACAGAGAGTATGTTCCAAATATGATATTTGGAGCGAAGGATATAATCATAGCAGTGGGTCAGGACGGACTTGTTGCAAATGTTATGAAGTATCTGGATGGTCAACCGCTTATAGGCATTAATCCCGATACAAAAAGATGGAGCGGAGAGCTGCTTCCTTTTGAGCCGGAAGACGCATGCAGGATAATTCCAAAGGTTGTAAAAGGAGAATTTGATGAAAGAAAAGTTACAATGGGTAAGGCGGAAACCAAGGATGGACAGATACTCTATGCCGTAAATGATTTTTTCGTGGGAATAAATAATCATACTTCCGCAAGGTATCATATGTGTTATAATGGTATAGTAGAAAATCAGTCATCCTCCGGTGTAATCATATCAACCGGACTTGGAATGACCGGCTGGCATAAATCTGTTATGGCAGAGCTTCGCGGTATGGCAAAGGCGTTTAAGCTTGGTGATGTACCGGAGCCATCCTACAGCTGGGACTGTGGGCAGCTTACATTTCAGGTAAGAGAACCGTATCCGAGTAAGTTTACACAGACCGGACTTGTATATGGTCGTGTTACGGCAAAGGATAGTCTTACATTTGTATCGGGTATGCCGGAAAACGGAGTGGTATTTTCAGATGGAATACTTGAGGATTCCATAGATTTTAATTCGGGAATGGAATTAAAAATAAGCGTGGCCGATCGGGAAGGAAGACTCGTTGTATAGAAAGAGAGGAAGAACCAAAGTATGAAGGGATATGATTCGTCATTATATGAAAAAATGTCTGTAGCGGTTGACCTGCTTGTATTTACCATTGAGGACGACAAGCTTCAACTTCTTATGATAGAAAGGGAGGAGGAACCGTTTGCAGGGATGCTGGCACTTCCGGGAGTGTTTGTCGGAATAGATGAGACTCTTGATGAAGCGGTGAGGCGTGGTATAAAGGAAGAAACAGGACTTGAGGATATTTACTTTGAACAGCTTTATACCTTCGGAGATGTGGACAGGGATCCGAGAATGAGAATCATATCAGTTGCATATATGGCGCTTGTGCCTGTTGAGAAGCTTGCATTCAGGCCCGGTGAGCGTGTAGCGGGTGCATGGCTTGTGGATGTAGAGGATTTACTTGCCGGTGATGAAGAGCTGGCATTTGACCATAAGGAGATTATAGATTATGCAAGGTGGAGGCTGGCAAACAAGGTTGAGTATACTGACATAGCATTTCACCTTGTAGATGAAATGTTTACACTGCCGGAGCTTCAAAGGGTTTATGAAATCCTTCTCGGAAAGAAACTGTATAAGGCAAACTTCCGTAAGAAGATAGCAGGCATGGTTGAGGAAACCGAATACATGACAACAGGAGATGCCCATAGACCAAGCCGACTTTATGTGATGGTGGAGGAAGACGAGGAGTAAAAAGGCGAATGGAGAAAACAAATGAGTAAGAATTTTGATAAGTATTTTGACGGCGACGGTAATGTGCGAGAGGAGATAACAGCGGACAACCTCTGGCTTAAGTATCTGACCGAAACAGATAACATATATGTAAATGCCGAGCGTGTAAAAAGCATAAATGCTATATCCGGAAGAGAAACCATCGAGTATGTTATGAGAACACTGGATATACTTGATGAGCTCATAGCTGATGAGAATACGTTAAAGCGTATAATAAGTGAGGTTTTGAAGTGGTCCGAGGTGGCTAAGGGAGGACTTGAGAAAGAAAGACGCACTTGGAAAGATAAGGGATATGCTCTTGATATACATAATGAGGCTTCGGCAAGCATATACGCTGAAAATCACATAACCGACGAAAGTTCATCTGATGAAGAAAAAAACAGATGTCGGTTGATTTATATACTTATTAAAACTCATGGACTTATCGGACAGTGCATCAGAGGTGAAATTCCGGTAAGTCACAACAGAGAGTTACTTTTATTGAATGCATTAACGGATGAAGATATTAAAGATCTTTTGCTTATATTAAATGAGTGTATTATCAGAGCAGTCAGCGATGATATATGGACCTCGGTTAAGGGCGATGTTAAGGTGCTTATAGACAGGATACCGGATGGTGATCTGTCGGAGTATTCCGCAAAATACCGTTTGGAGAAGCTTTGTCCGAGAGAGATAGATATATACGATGACGATGCAGAGTTTTTTGAAAAAAATGTTTTCTCAAAGTATGAGCTGTGGTATTTTACTTCGGCTCTTTCTGATTTTGATATGGGACAGATAAAAACCGTTATCAAAAATGTATTGAAGCAGCTTGAGGATAAAAATGTACGTCATCTTAATTTTAAGCCGCTTGCTGATTCTCTTTATTATGATTATGAGGGAAAGAAGCATATTAATGTGTATAAGAAAAGAATAATTGAAAAGTATATTTTGGATGCATCGGTTCAAAATGTAAATTTGGATGTTTCGATTGAAAACGGTGCTGCATTTGTCAATTTTAAATTCTCACCTGTGTGTGAAAAGCTTATTGACTTTTGTGTGGAGGCGGAGCGTTCGGGATTGCTTACATTTGAGAAAAGTATCATTGTGCTATACGATATGTTCGGTTTTAGAAGAGATGCCTTTGACAGGCTTAACAATGAGGATAAGTATCTCGATACGATGAATGATGTGGCATCAAGTACAAAGGATGGAATTATTAATTATGTGGTTGGTGAAAGTGTGGTTGACGTCGGTTCAGGTGGGGGAATACTTCTCGACCGCTTGCAGGAAAAATATCCCGAAAAGACAATTATCGGAACGGATATTTCGACAAATGTAATTGATGCCTTGAATCAAAAAAAGAAAAAGGAAGGCCGCAGCTGGAATGTCAGAGTACATAATTTTGTGGACTGCCCGCTTGAAGAAAAGGTTGACAGCATTGTATTTTCATCCATACTCCATGAGATATATTCCTATACCGAGGGCGCAAACGGAAAGTTTGATACAGAAAGTGTGAGACGCGCTTTAAGATATGCTTATGACAGTCTTAACTTTGGAGGAAGGATAATCATAAGAGACGGTATAAAAACCGATAGTAGTGAGTTAAGAAAGCTTATATTTAAGGATAAATCCGGACTTGACTTTTTCAAAAATTATACCCATGATTTTAAAGGACTTAAAGACATATCCGATGAGAAAAAGGTTAGTTTTACAGATGAGGAATCACTTACGGTAATCGGGGACATTAATTTTATACGTGAGTTTATGTACACCTATACCTGGGGTACGGAAAGCTATGCTCACGAAGTACAGGAGCAATTCGGATATTTTACACTCGCTGAATATAAGACATTTTTTGAAGAACTGGGTGCAAGAATTATTTGTGCGGATGAGCTTCTCGAACCGGGCTATCCGGATAATCTGAATAAGTATCTTACACTTACTGATGTTGACGGAAACGAGGTTGAATATCCTGCATCAAATTGTATTGTAGTGGTGGAGAAAAAGTATCAGTAAAATTTAAAGAGGAAATATATATGGATTTCAAACAGCTGCTTTCAACAACTGAATATTCCTTTCTAAAAACCAATCCTCGCTTGGCTAAACGGATTATTTTACTTGGTGTAGGCGGAAGCTATGCATACGGAACCAATAACGAGAACAGCGATATAGATTTTAGAGGCATTACTCTAAATCTTCCGTCTGACATTTTAGGATTGACGGAGTTTGAGCAGTATGAGGATGACAAGACGGATACGGTTATTTATTCATTTAATAAGATTGTCAGGCTGCTTCTTGATTGCAATCCCAATACTATTGAACTTCTTGGACTTGATGATGATCAGTATCTGATTAAGACTTCGCTTGGACAGGAGCTTTTGGATAACAAGGATTTATTTTTGTCAAAGAGGGCTGCGAAATCCTTTGGAGGTTATGCAAGCGCCCAATTAAGAAGATTGCAAAATGCTATAGCAAGGGATTCCTTGCCGCAACAGGAGCGGGAGCAGCACATTTATAATTCTGTGAAAAATGCGCTGGAGGATTTTGCCAGACGCAATGAAATGTTTGATAAAGGTAATATAAATATTTACATAGATAAGTCGGATAATCCGGAGCTTGAGACGGAAATTTTTGTGGATGCGGATTATAAGCACCTGCCGCTTAGGGATTATGAGGGTATGCTTGGCGCTATGAACAGCGTAATCAGGGATTACGATAAGATTGGCAAGCGCAATAAAAAGAAGGATGATAATCATCTCAATAAGCATGCTATGCATCTGGTGAGGCTTTTCATGATGGCGATAGACATATTGGAAAAGGGTGAAATAAGAACTCACAGAACTGATGATTTGGAGCTCTTAAGAAGCATAAGACGGGGAGATTTTCAAAAAGCTGACAGGACATATTCGGATGAATTTTATGCATTGTTGTCCGATTATGAAAAGAGGCTTGAGACTGCTACAAACAATACAAAGCTTCCGGATAATCCTGATATGGAAAAGGTTGAAAGATTTGTTGAGTATATGAACAAAAAAGCGATTGAGGGTGAATTTGGTGAGTGACATAAGAAATGAGATTTTAGATAAGCTGTCAGAGATAGAAGAAAAAGAAAATGTCAGAATTATCTATGCGGTAGAGTCTGGCAGCAGGGCGTGGGGAGTTGAGTCTCCTGACAGTGATTACGATGTAAGGTTCATTTATATCAGAAATAAGGAGGATTATCTTAAGCTTCAGGAGATGAGAGATGTCATCGAATGGCAGCTTGATAATGTACTTGATATAAACGGATGGGATTTGAAGAAAACTCTTATACAGTTTCATAAGGGCAACGCGACCTTATTTGAGTGGGCCAATTCACCGATAGTTTATAAGAAATCGGATGAATGGCAGGTAGTCTATGAGGGCGCAAAAAAATATTTTTCTAAGAAGATTGCCCTATATCATTATTACGGAACTGCAAATAATACATTTAAACAATACCTGCAGGATGATGTCGTAAGGTATAAGAAGTATATTTATGCCCTGCGGCCTCTTTTGGCATGTAAGTATATTGAGGATAATCATTCTATACCACCGGTTAGATTTGATGAGCTGCTTATGCAAAAATTACCGGAGGATTTATCGGATGAGATAGATAAGATGCTTGACATAAAATCAAGAAGTGATGAAAAGGATCTGAATCCGCAGCTTCCTGTGATTAAGAGTTATATTGAAAATGAGATAAACAGATATGAGCAGTTGATAAAAACTATGGATGATGACAGGACAGCAGATTGGGAAACTCTTAATAAATTATTTTTAGAAATATTGGAGGGATAAAAATGTTAGATGACAAATATGAATTTCGTTCAATTAATCAGGACGAGGCCGATCAGGCTGTTAGGATAGAACAGATTTGTTTTCCACCAAATGAGGCGTGCTCTGAAAAGAGCATGAAGGAAAGAATTAAAAAGGTACCGGAATTATTTCTCGTTGCGGTAGATAAGGAAAACGGTAAGCTTGCCGGATTCTTAAATGGTGTGGCAACGGATGAGGACTCATTTAGAGATGAGTTTTTCACGGATGCAGCTTTGTATAAAACAGACGGTAAAAATGTTATGCTGCTCGGATTGGATGTGCTTCCCGAGTATCGCGGACAGGGACTTGCAAGGGAACTTGTTTTACGCTACTGTGAGAGGGAAAGAAAGAATAATCGAAGGATGCTGTATCTTACCTGCCTTGATGTTAAGGTGGAGATGTATAAAAAGATGGGATTTAAGGATCTCGGTATAGCCAATTCAACCTGGGGTGGGGAAGAATGGCATGAGATGACACTTGATATATAAAATAAAATATGCGAAGTTGGATTGCAATGATATAAAAAATATGTAACAACGATTATAATGATAATTTATAATACATGAAAGAATTGAAAGGAAAAAATATGGAACTGTTTGACGGAAGACCGCAAAATACAGAAGGAAGATTACCGCGAGAGGTAAGAACCTATGATTATCTGGACAAGCTTGGGATAGAGTATAAGAGAACGGATCACGGACCTGCCAATACCATGGAGGCATGCAATGAAATCGATGCTGTGCTTGGAGTACTCATTTGCAAGAATTTGTTTTTATGTAACAGGCAGAAGACTAATTTTTATCTACTGATGATGCCGGGAGATAAGAAGTTTAAGACGAAGGAGCTTTCAAGTCAGATTAATTCCGCAAGGCTTTCCTTTGCCGACCCTTCTGATATGCTAAAGTATCTTGATATTGAACCGGGAGCGGTGAGCATAATGGGACTTATGAATGATAAGGAACATGAGGTCAAGCTTCTTGTTGATGAGGATGTTTTAAAGGGTGAATATTTAGGCTGCCATCCGTGCGTTTGTACCTCCAGTTTAAAGATAAAGACAAAGGATATATTTGATGTATTTCTTCCTGCAGTCGGACATGTTCCGGAGATTGTACATCTGGTGGGCGAAATGGAATAAAAATGGAAATGTTTTGGAAATATTTCGGTTGACAAATAAACTCCGCTCTTTTATAATGTACTTATAAATAAATGACAAAGTCATAAGAAAGTATGTTATGAAAGGAGCGGAGTTTATGACTATTCAGGAAATGATTCAAAAGAAAAAGGAACTGGGTTATTCCAATCAGCAGATTGCAGATATGTCAGGTGTGCCTCTCGGTACGGTTCAAAAGCTTTTTTCAGGTATTACAATGACACCGAGGTACAATACGCTTCAGGCACTGTCAAAAGTGTTTGAAGATAGAAAAGAGGAAATACTTTATCTGCATGACTCAGGTGCGGAATCAAATATGGTTCATGAATCGTCGGCAGCATATAAAGTTTCTTATGTGGATTCAAATGATGACAGATGTCGTGAACGTAGAGAACTGATTGAAAAGCAATTGGCTGATGAAAAACTGGAACTTGAAAAAATAATAAATAAACAGATAGCTGAGCGTGTTCCGGGAACGATAGGCGATAAGACGCTTGAAGATTATATGATGCTTCCGGAGGGTACCAGAATTGAGATGATAGACGGAAGATTTTATAATATGGCGGCAGCGACTGTTGTTCATCAAAGGATTGCTTTGATGATAGGTAATGTATTTGAAAATTTTATCAACGAAAACAATGGTCCGTGTATGGTTTCTTTAGCAGCTACTGATGTTAGGCTTGATTGTGACGATAAGACTGTGGTTCAGCCCGATGTGCTTATTGTTTGCGACAGAGATAAGATTAAGAAGCAAATGATTGAAGGTGCGCCGGATCTTGTGGTTGAGGTATTGTCGCCGAGTAATTCGTATATGGACCTTGTTATAAAACTAAAGAAATACCAAAAGGCGGGTGTCCGCGAGTATTGGATTGTTTTACCTGAAGAAAAAGGAATATTGGTATATTATTTTGAAAAAACAGGTAATATGACGGATTTTAATAACTATACTTTTGATGATAAAGTTCCTGTTGGAATATGGGAAGGAAGATGTGAGATTGATTTCAAAAAAATATATGATAAAATAAGTTTTTTGATGGAATAAATAAAGAATATAACATTAATATTTAAAAACAGCAGTAAAATTATAAAAATACAACAATAACAAAATAAAAAAAATCAGTAGCTAAAATACACTAAGGGAAAAGCATGAAACTCCAAAAATTATACAGCTACGTCAGGCGTGCTGTTGATGATTACAATATGATAGAAGATGGCGATAGGATTGTCATAGGAATTTCGGGAGGAAAAGACTCGCTCACACTTTTATATGCTTTAAGTGGAATGAGAGATTTTTATCCAAAGAAATATGAAATAGTTGCGGTTACGGTAGACCTCGGCTATGAAGGCTTTGATCTGACACCGATTCAAAAGCTTTGTGATGAATTAAAGGTTGAGTACCATATCGAGAAAACCGAAATCTCAAAGATGATTGGTGAGGTAGGCTGTTCGCTCTGTGCAAGACTTAGAAGAGGTGCAATCGGACAGTCTGCAAAGGCTCTTGGCTGCAACAAGATAGCTTATGCTCACAGCATGGATGATGCTGTGGAAACCATGATGCTTTCACTAATTTATGAAGGACGTTTTTCTTCATTTGAACCGTTAACAAGATATGAAGACAACGAGATAACACTTATAAGACCACTCATATACGCACCTGCAAGTGCGGTAGTCGGCTTTGCAAACAGGTATGAGCTGCCTATAGTTAAAAACCCATGTCCGTTTGACAATGAAACCGAAAGAACCTATGTAAGAAATCTGTTAAACGACATAAATAAACACGCACCCGGAGTCAAAGACCGGATGCTCACCGCAATCAAATCCGGAGTTTCCTCGTATAAGATTGAAAAGTAACTAAATATTTTTTTGATATAAAAAATTTAAACTAAAGTGAAAATAATATTTATTGCAAAAACAACAATAACAAATGGAAATAACAAAAAATTTTCTTCATTACTGCCACATATAAGGATATGGAAATGAGGTGGGTTGAATAACATTATGCCCGATTTGTGTAAAATCAGCAACGAAGATTTGATACGATTCGCTCAGAAACCGAACTGTTTGAGCGTAGCGAGTTTTTCGGTTTCGTGCGAATATTGAAAATCTGAGTTTTCTGATTTCACAAATCTTTGGCAAGTTATCAACCTACCTCATTTCCATATCCTTATATGTGGCTGGAGAAAAATTTATTCCACTTTTTCAAGCCTTACGTTTCTTATGTGAATGGTTGCTGTTGAACCCTGGCTACCCATATTGAACTCGACACGTCCGTTGTCATCGCTTTTAGTTGTCATATCAAAGTCAAATGAGAAGGTCTGCCAATCCTCGGTAAGCTCAACTGAAGTATCAGGGAAGTAACGTATCCAATCCTCATCGGGAGCAGTTACGGCTGCTTTCATCTTTCTTGGTTCTTCTGCGTAAGCTTCAAATGAAAATCTGTAGCTTGAACCCTCTTCCATAGGCATTTCAGGCTGTACAAGCTGTACAGAATATTCCTCTGTGCCTGCTGCTGTTGAAGTGATTATAATTTCGTTATCTTTGATTTCCGCCTCGCCTTCACCGTCTGCAAAAAGAAGGAATTTCCAATTTTCATCATCTGTCAAATCCTCTGATTCAGAGAAGTCACTGTTATATACAAAGTTTCCTGTTTCATCTGCTTCACGGAAGATAAGCTCGTCTACAGGTCTCTCAACGTTTTCGTCATATTCTTCCTTTTGGAAGATTCTTACATAGTCAACCTTCATGGCTGCTCTGTCATCAAATATTGTGTCCTCACTTGGATCACCCGGCCAGTCACCGCCGACAGCAACATTTAAGATTACGTGGAATGGCTGGTCAAACGGAGCAGGATAAGGTCTTTCCTCGTTTCCGTCTGTTCCTGTGAACCAGTCGCTCTCCTCAAAGTATTGCTCTCCATCTACGAACCAGCGTATTACACCCGGCTCCCATTCCACAGCAAATACATGGTACTCACTTGCAAAGTCACCGTCAGCAAGAGTGTAAGTACCCTGCTTTTGCTTATGTGGAGCACCGAAATGTATGGTTCCGTAGAGGGTATTTGTTGTATCTCCGAGTACTTCCATAATATCTATCTCACCACATTTTGGCCACTGACCATAGTAGCTTTCGTTCTGAGGCATCATCCAAAATGCAGGTAGAAATCCTTTTCCGGTAGGAACCTTAAGGCGCGCTTCAATCTTACCGTATTTTACATCATGCTTGTTCTGGGTGTTTACACGACCTGAAACGTAAGATACATTTCCGTCCTCGTCTACATTTTTAACAGGCTGTATGACAAGCTCTCCGTCCTTTACAAATGCATATTCATCACTTGGAATATACTCCTGAAGCTCATGGTTAACCCAGCCCACCTCATGTTGTTCATAGTTCCAATCCTCTTCGTTAAGCTTTGTACCGTTAAACTCATCATGCCATACAAGGTGATATCCTTCAGGAACTTCAATCTCGTCCTCTGAAACATCTGTTGCACTTGTGTCAACTGCATCATCCGGAGTTGCAGTTTCTGTTGCTTCCGTGTTTGATGCTGTGGTAGAATCATCGTTCTTTTTACCACATCCTGTAAGAGCAGAAGCAGTCATAAGCGCAGCCATCATAAAAGCTGCTATTTTTTTAGTCTGTCTTTTCATTTTTTCATATCCTCCTGATTTATTTTCGATATTATTTACTCACATAAGCTTGAACAGAAAAATCATATAGTTTTACGCGAGCATTTTTTGCTCACAGAGCATAAAAATCGCACCATCTGTTATGAATAGATAATATAACGGTGCGATTTTTCTTTATATCGGTATATTGATTTTTTTGTCAGATATATGACAGTTTGATAATTATATTAAGATTATTTTTTGGTGGTGATAAAAATGTAATGCTTTATTATATTTTTTCATTGGGCTTACCCAATCCGCTTTCAAATAAATGTGTCATTCTAAACTCCGCAGGAGTTGTACCGAGCTCCTTTCTGAAAACCTCCGTAAAGTAGCTTTGGCTTGGAAAGGCGAGTATAGAGGAAATTTCTGCAGGAGTGTATTCGGAGTATAAAAGCATGTTTTGTGCTGTCTCAAGTTTCTTAACTCGTATATATCTGTTGATGGTAAGACCGGTTTCCTTCTTGAAAAGTCTTGAAAGATAAGATGGATTAAGCTTTACATACTCGGCAAGAGCTTCTAAGGTTATTCTGGTATGAAGATGATCGTAGATATAGTCTATGGTTTTGGCAACCGGCATGGAGGTAATCTTCTTTTTTCGAAGATTTTTCATACGCTTTGTATAGTCAAGGCACATTTCATAGTGAAGCATGGATATTTCATTTGGATTTCTTGCCCTATCTGCTTTTTGTATATAAAAATCACTTACACTGTATGAATCCGAAAGTTCCATTCCGCCTTCTATACAATATCTTGCAATCATCGCAGCGGTTATTACAAAGTGATACTTTAAGCTTTGAAGTGCATTGTCGGAAAGCGTACCAAGCCCTTTTTTTTCTGCAAAAACCTCCGTAACAAGAAGCTCCTTTACCTTACGTAAATCTCCGGCTTTAACATAAGAATAAAACTCTAACTCGGGATTGTATTCGGCACGCAGAAATTCTCGTTCTCTATGAATAAATTCATGATATAGCAAATCCTTTTTTAAATCCATTATTCTTCCTCCGATGTTGTTCATATATTAACCATCCCAAAGTCATTTTTATTATATGTTTTTTTGGATATAAAAGCAACTTTTGAAAAATCTTGC
>CALGGL010000295.1 GCA_937915975.1 uncultured Lachnospiraceae bacterium
CAGCCTTTGCGCATCAGCTATACCCAACCTCTTCGTGCTTTCAACTCTCTGAAATGGCAAAAGAAGACAGCACCGCTGGAATATGAGATAGCACAGAAACGCTATGCTTCTGCCATGCAGGACATCGCTATCAGAGTGACAACGCTCTTCTTCAATGTCCTGTATCTGCTCATCATAGGCCGCAAAGCTTATGTTGTTCATACTCATTTTTACAGAGGATAATTGTTCGCTCAAATCAGCTATCTCTTCCCTTGCCTTCTTATCCTCGTTCTCAGCAACAGCAAGACTCACCCTTGCCTCACTTATAAGCTTTTCCTGATATTCCTTTTCAAGCTTTGCCTCACTTAAATCCCGCTCCAGCTCCTTATATTTTTTAAGAAGCTCTGCCTTTTTCTCATCCATAAGACGCTTGATATTATGAACATACGTAAACAACTGCTCATCATCATAAGCCGCTCCACTTCTTATGGTCTTGATAACAGAGTCACATTCATCATATTTTTTCTTGTCGTCAAGATATAAAAGATAATCATTTATACTTTCCTTAAAATGATAATCCTCCTCCAAAGCACGTGCCTTATCCTTATAGATTTTTGCCTTATCCTTTAAATCTCTTGCCTCGCTTTTTATATCCTCAAGCTTCTTCTTATCTCTTGATACCTTAAGGCACTCTATCCTTTCTCTTTGCTTATGCTTTTCTTCAAGCTTTTCATTTTTTCTTGCCTCAAGCTCCTGCATGGCCTTTTCATCATTTCCGGCAAATTCTTCTCCTGCCTTGTATATGCCTGCAAGCTTTTTCTTATAGCCATCCTGTTCCTCGTATAAGTCCATAAAGGAATCAACCTTATCGGTAAGCACCTTTATAAGCTCTATCTGATAATCATAATTTGCTATATCCTTTTTCTTCTTTGCAAGTATGGTAAGCTGATCCTTAATATCCATAAGCATCCTTGCCATGGATTCATTTCCCGAATCCTCGAGGTTGGTTTTAACCATAAATGCTTTCTCAATTATCTCCTCTATGAGAAGATCCTCCACAACCTTTCTTGTGGTTCTGTAATTAGTCTCAAAATATGTTCTGACATGTCCCTCGGTTTTATTAATACCTCTTATTATCTCCCACTGGCTGTCATGAAGTCCGAGAGTGCTTATGTATCTTTGATACTCTCCCTTCCTGTCAAAAAGCATAACCTTAAGACTCATATCATTATGCTCAAGCTCCTTCAGATATGAGCGCAGTCCGCTGTATGATATTCTTTCTCCGTCCTTTATTAGCGGAAGATTGATAATATCATTTTTATTAAAATCTCTGTACAAGATACAATAATTAAAATATTCAACAGAAGCCACATCCTTTGCCGCTTCCGCCTCTGCCTCAGACTCCTTTGCCTTTCTTGCGCAAAAGCCTGTCGTCATATATCTGTAGCCTTCATTTTCCTCAGGATTATCCAGCTTCCACTCTATAAGTGAATGAATAACGGTATTATTATTTCCTGACCTAAAAAGCTTCTCAATAGGCTGCTTCTCATCGAGGGTTGAATTAGGCAGCATATTTTGCAAGAGCAAAAGCATAAGAACACTTTTACCACCGCCGTTGGCAAGGTCGTAAATGGTATTTTGACCGTACATCCTCATCGTAAAATCATCATAAGCCTGAGTACCGAAATTATATTTTACATTATTTACTCTTATCCTGTTTATACTAGGCATCCTCTTTACCTCCCAGTATGTCGTATATCTTTCCCTTATATTCCTCAAAGTAATTTTCCACAACTGCCTTGAAGCGGTCTGTCGGATAATATCTGTCGGAAACAGCCACAAAAAGCTTCTGCTCTATAAGGAAATTAAAGGTAAGCTTGATATAGCCCATCCTCGATGCACGGGAGGCTCTGTTTCTTTCCCTATCCTCCGAGGTGACGGTTGGAAGCTCGTCCCATAGTAAAGCTATAGACTTGAAGCTTTCCTCTGAAATCTCATCCATGGAATACACAGATAAGTCGGAGATGAACTTCATCATATAATCATTTACACTCTCAAGAATGTCCTCTGCCTTCACAAACTCCTTTACCTGATAGGAAGCCGAGTCCTGATAGAAGTAAAGAAGTGCGTTGTACATTATAAAATAAACGACATAAAGCTCCTTGTTGACACGAAGTCCCAATATACGCTTCATATCATCATTGGTATAACCGAAAATCTTATTACCCTCACCCGCCGTAAGATATATGGCTTCGTTAAATTCATATATATTTAAGTTGAGTTTTTTTACAAGTCTTGTAGTTATATCATATACAGCCGAATTGGAATAATACTCCTCGTAAAGCTCCCTTGTGTCAGGATTTAAGCGGGATACTTCTTTTCCGATAATAAGTGCCGAGTATATATCAAGTGCTTTGTCCAAGCTTTTTTCTTCCATTCTTATCCCATCCTCCTTTCAAAGGTCATATCCGTAAGTGAGGCATTATATTCCTCTATCTCAAACTCCTCACCAAAGCTTATGGTGAATTCAATATCTTTAAATCTATCCTTGTCCTCATCGGACATATATGTTACAACCAATTCCTCAAGCAGCGTTTCCTGCTTCTCACACATTTTCTTCATGCTGTAGGAGCTCTTACCTGCAAGATGCACCAAAAAAGCGTACAAATCCCTGTTGGCATATATCTCTTTATTAAACTTTATTTCAAGGATTCCGTTATACTCCTTAAGTGTAAGCTTATTCCACTTATTGAGCTGATCCAAAAGCTCATAAAAAAGCTTTGCAAAATTCATGCCGATTTTCTCATCAAGAATCTCATCCTCATACATGAAATCAAGATCCAATTCCTTCTTCTCGACCTTCTCACCCTTATCCCCGTCATCAGCTCTTAAGGTAAGTATGTTATCTATCGATTTTACAGAAAATGTCTTATCAAGCCTCGGCGCAAAAAGAGGCATAAGGACGTAAGACATAAGTGCCGGCTCATCCTTTTCCATTATGTCACTGAAGCTCTTTCCAAAATCAAATACCGGTCTTAACTTTCTTAGCTTGGCTCGACTTATTATATTGTCAGCAAGCTGCGTAAGCTCTACCGTTTCGGCTATAAGCTGACTATGATTATATATGGTCTGCTTTAGCTCTGTTTCCAGACGACTTATCTCGGTAAATGCCTTGGAAGCGGATGTCTTTCCTTCTCCATCGGTACTTAGACCGTATGATGCCTTTTCCACAGCCTTGTCAACCAATGCCTTGTTTTTTGTAAAAAGCTTTTGCTCTTCACTAAACCACTTGGCTATGGTATCCATATATTCCTCGTACGCCCTTTCGCCTTCAAATATATCTATACCAAGAAGCTTTAAAACCTGCTCCTTCTTTTCTTTAATTCTTGTAACCTCGGCATTGATTCGCTTTACTACATCTATACCACCCTTGAAATTATTGGAGGTAATCATTTTCTCAAGAAGAAGCTGCGAGATATTTATCTTGCTCTCCTCCTTAACCTCCTTGGTATCCAGATAAAATTCTATACCCTCGGCAGTTATGGTATATAAAACCTGTCCATTATAAATCCTGCTGTCTATAAGCTTGACTCTTGCAATCCTTGGCTTTTTTTCCTCCGGATCGTAGAACTTAAACTCAAATGCCCTCCCATCATTTTTAAGCTTGTCAAATATATATCCTACAAGTTCCTTTTCCTCTTCCGGTTCCGTTTCAAGGTCAAAATCCCTGCGAAGAAGCTCCGTCATAAAAGCTTCAAATTCCTCAAAGGTTATATCTCTTTCGTGGAAGTTATTTTCATTGATGAAAAATCTTAGTGTGGCAAGAGTTATATATCCCATATCAAGATAAGCAAACTTACCGTCCTTAAACTGGGAAAATGTAGTTTCATTAAGCACGAAAAAAGGATAATACTTTTTCAGATTCTGCATTCGTGCATTACTTTCTGCAATTATATCATTTATCATAACGTGCTTAAGAGCCATAATTTTTATCTTCCTTACCTGTATATCATCCTATTATTATCTTGTCTTTAAACATAGTTACTCAAATATATATTTTACCCCAATATAACGTATAAGGCAAGAAAAAAAGCACAAAAAGAAGAGTGTGACACAGGATATAATTCCTGTGTCACACTTTAAATTGTCATTATATAATTTTCTTAATAAACTCTATCTCATCAACTGACATTAGCATAGTCGAGAGGCGATTCGGGTTCGGGATGGTGGTTGGATAGCCCCATAAATCAGAAATATCTTGATTACTGATAAAAGGAGCTTTGGAATCAAATATAAGAAGCAAGTGAATATGCCACGCATTACCATGATTCTCGCCTTGTGGCTCAGCTACTGCGATAAATTTGAAATCAGACTTTGACTCTGGTAGCTTCTGTTTCTTCAGATAACTTCGTAGCTTACGCAGAAAAGCCTTATTGTCTTTGAATACTCTCTTACAATCTGTCATTTCTTCTCTGTATGTCAAGGTAATCCACTTACAATTACTAGGATTGGTAGCATTGCACCTTATTAAATCCATAAGAGAGTTTATGCTCTTCCGAACACTTTTCGGTGACTGAAAACGATTCTCTGAATGTCGGCGTTTCTTTACCTCACCTGTCGATAAATCCACGAACTCATCCTTTGAAAGATTTTTTATAGGACACTTCCTGTTTTTACCAGCAGTAAAAGTAACCTGTGCTGTGTTACCTGCTAACTTAAGCGATACTTCGGCATTCTGAGAGATATAAAGCTGATTTGAATTGATAGATTTAATTTGAGTCATAAGAAAACACCCCCAACAAAAATATTTTTTTGTTAAGAGTGCTTGCATATCAGCTTATTAGAACTAAACTTTAAATGATCTTTAAACGATTTTCTAAAGTATTCCCAACAGGGCTAAAACCGCTATAATCTTGCTCGTTGCTTAGCAACTCGCTGTCCCGCCCCCTCACCCTCATCGACTATTATTAGCACAGCTAACAGGCGATTCGGGTTCGGGATGGTGGTTAAATTTACTTTTGTTGGCTTTGAGGGGGAGGGAGTTGGTGGTGCTAAAGTATTGACAATCATCAAAACTTATTACTGTAATCAAAATTCATTGATATTATTTCATCTATAGCAACTAATTTTTTAGTGGCATTTTCAATATCACATTCTTTTGCCCACAAAAAAGGATAAACTAAAATTGCTTTATTAATTTCAAGACCTTTTACATCTTCGTCCCAATTTTCCCACCGCATTGTTTCATAAAACTCATCAATATTTCCCTGAAATGTCCAAGCTAAGAACTCATTATACTTCATATCTAAGCATTCCCAATCAAGAGTATCAGGTGCAAAATACCATATTAGATTATTATCATTAAACCTTGTAATATTAATCGCAAATAATCCACCAACAACATCACAAGCAACAAGAATCATTCCTGAAATATAATCCTTAAACTTGGAATTATAATAAAACAGCCCATTATTCAAAGAACTATCCTGTCCCCAAATCCGAATCCAATTATCAATTATTATTCCATTAGAATTGGATACCACTGAATATAAAACAGTTTTAGAAGGAATCCCCAACCTTTCACATTCTTCTTTTCTATCAATAATATCTTCTTTTAAAAATATTATTGTTCTATTTGCTTGATTTGCTATATTAATTATTTCTTTCCAAATACTATTCATATTTTATTCCTCATCTGTAATTATAATTCTATACTTTGTTCCATTCGGATACTTTCTCAGCTTACCAGAAATAGACGAACCCAAACCTCTATTATCAGATGGATTTATCAATTTCACACTGGCTCCTGTTCCACCTTCTTTTGACATTGCAGGTGGATATTCATCTCTATCCAAACCTGGTACAGTATTAACACCTTGCAAAGATGCTTTTCTGCGCGAAGAAGCTCCTCTTCTATCTATTGTCAGTGTATCAGGTTGTCCCTCTTTTATAGCTTCTTCTATATACTGAGCTGATTCAGGATATTTCTTCCTAGAGAGTTTAACATCAACAACCTCACTTCCACCCTTGACAGAGAGTCTTTGGTTTATGGTTATACAAGCATCTGCCTCTTGCCGATCATAATTAGCGCTTGCCGATACCCCTATTGAAAAATTGTGTACCAGAAGCAGACTGACAACCATCATCAGCAGATACTTTGTTATTCAATTATTCTAAATGGAAAATATCTCAACAACACAATAGATATTTACGAAAAACACTAAACTGATATTATTTTATCATTCCATTCTTTAAAAATTCTGATTATATCAGAAAGTTTAGATTTGTCACCAACACCAATATACTTTCCATTTTCAACCCTACAATTCATCCAGTCTTCTTCTGTATTTTCCACACTAATAGAAACAAATTCTATATTTTCTAAATCTGTTTCTAATATATCTATCTCCACAAGCCAACCAGGATTATCTAATGTTACAATCTTAATTCCATAGTAATCTTCCCACTCACCATTGCATTTTGAAATGTACCATTTTACTAACCAAGATAACTCATTCATATCATTTTCTCCTCTTCAAAGCATTGTATATACATACTTAACAATTTTACATATTATTCACGAAACTTAATCTTCAGTCGGCAAATTTGAATATCCATCTGGCAAAGGAATAACTGTTTTTCCATTTCTTTGCCCATTTGAATTGTATGTATAATTATGTTCATGTGGTTGGTAATATTGTTGTGTATTTTTATCAAAATGTGGATGATCAAAATCCTGTCTACTAAACTCACGACCATTTTCATCAAAAAAAGTTCTACTTTTAACAGTTCCATCTGGGTTAAGCTGTTCATAAATCGAATTTGGTTCACCTACTTGGTTTGGTCTACTATATCCCTTATTTATAGGAGTATCTGTACCACTTCCACCCTCAATTGGATCATAGTCACTTGCCTTAATTTTTGCCTTGCCTTGTAAATCTACAGCTTTTAACCTATTTGATTTTAAATTAGCGTTATATAGCAAACCAAAAATCAAAAGATCTATTAAAGAGTATATTCTATATTCTATTGCCTTTTTATTATCACCTTTAAATGTATAATACCATGATAATAAAAAGTCTACAGTTAAATGAGCTCCAGCATCGCACAAAAACACCTTCAATATATTTATTAAAAATAATCCTGATACAAAAAAATCTA
This sequence comes from uncultured Lachnospiraceae bacterium, assembly GCA_937915975.1. GTDB lineage: Bacteria > Bacillota > Clostridia > Lachnospirales > Lachnospiraceae > Coprococcus_C. The sequence goes on from CALGGL010000295.1 coordinate 7,141, forward strand.
ATGCAATAAATGCAGCTCCTTTGGCAAAGCCTGACCAAAACGATTTAATTACATTATCCTCTTGATTATCGCCAAATACGGCGGTTATTCCTACCGACAATAATCCATTTAATATTCCCATTACAAATATTGTGCCGGCATTATCAAGTATATTTGATATACCCAAAGCAAAAGAACCTTCACCAATTGTAGCCATATTTCCACTTGGATCCACATACTTTACAGGATTACCGTTTGCATAAAGGTACTTATGAAGTGTATCAGGGTCGCTTATGTTTCCTGCATAGCTGTCCATACCTGTAAATGTTCCGGTTGATGGGTTCATATACCTTGCTCTTAAGTAGTATAATCCGCTTTCCTCATCATAACATTCACCTGCATACATATGGCTGTTTTCGATATCTCCTGAGGTTTCTATCAGTTCACCGTAGCCGTTATATCTGTATTTAGTTTTTACGTGACCGTCTTCGTCCGTTATGATACGGACATCTCCGTGACCGTCACTTATGTAGTAATATTCCTCCCCGCCTCTTGTAAGGCTTATAATCTCTAATCCTATGGTATAGGATGTACAAAGTTCATCTGATGAATTAAGTTCTGCAAGTGTCTGTGAATATTCGCACAAGGTATCGGAGATATATGTTATCTTACTTCCCTGTACATTATCGTTTTGTTTGCTTCTTCTTACACCCTCTGCATCATAGGTATAGCTGTAGCTTATGTCACCGCTTTCATACCTTATCATGCGGTTAAAGCTGTCGTAGGTGTAGCTTTCTGTTATGCCTCCCTGACTGTATGTGCCGTCAGTATTAAGAACGGACTCACTCTTACTTACAAGGTTTCCGTTAGCGTCATAGCTGTATGTAAGCCTTCCTTCCGGTGATTGTTCTGTTACAAGCTGGTTTCTTTCGTTATAGGTATATAAGGTCTTGCATCCGTCTACATCCTTTGACAGTCTGTTTCCTACAAGGTCATATGTGTACTTATACTCAGATGTATTACCATCCTTGGTTATCTTTTCGGATATAAGTCTTCCGGCAGCATCATATGAGTATACTGTGGTTATGTCTCCATCAGGACCACTCTCAACTGCCTTTGTACGTTCGCCACCCTCTATCTCATACTGATAGCGTGCTATAAGTCTTTCGTTTTTATCTGTTACCTCTTCACATATCAGATGATTGCACTCATCATAGGTATATGTAAGAACTACACCGTTGGCATATGTAGCCGTTTCCCTGTTGCCGTTTTCGTCATAGGTATAAACTGTTGCCTTGCCGTCATGTCCTATGACTCGGGTTATACGGTTAAAGCTGTCGTACTCGTATGAAGTAGATGAGAGTACTTTACCTGTAACTGTTTCTTCATTATCATTGTTGTCTGTATTAGCACTGTCTTCCACATCAGAACCATCACTAACAGTTACACCTGTCTCTCTTCCATACTCATCATAACTATAGCTTATCTTTTGTCCGTTATCATAGGTCTTTTCTGTAAGCTCACCGTACTCATCATAGGTGTAGTCTACCGTACTGTCTCCTGTCGATATGTTTATAACCCTTCCGTAATCATCATATGTAAATCTTACAAGCTCCGTTCCCTTAACTACCTTGGTAAGCTCGTCAAGGTTATTGTATGTATAGGTTGTGGTTACTCCGTTATAGTCCGTCGTGCTGATAAGCTTTCCGTAATCATCATATGTATATGTACTCTCGCTTCCGTCTGCAAGCTTTGTCTTTATGCATCTTCCGTCTGCATCATAGGTATATTCTGTCTTATTACCGTTTGCATCCGTTACGCTTAAAAGATTTCCGTTCTTATCATAAGTATACTTTGTCTCGGCACCATTGTTTTGTTTTACTGATACAAGCCTGTCTGCCACATCATAAGTATACTCTGTCTTTCTTCCTGCCGTATCTGTAGCAGATATACATCTTCCGCGTAAGTCAAGTTCTATGCTCTCATATGTTCCATCCGGATATGTTACCCTTGTTCTGTCACCCTTTTCGTTATACTCATAGGATGTCACATTACCCTTTGAGTCTGTGGCTGTTGATAAAAGTCCTGCCTCATATGTAAAGGTTGTGGTACTGCCGTCGCTTGTAGTTATGCCTGTATTGTTATTTAGACAGTCATATGTATAGCTTACATACGCACCGGTCGGATATATAACCTTGGTTAGGTTATAATTTTCATCATAATTGTATGAGGTTTCATTTCCTTTTATATCAGTTATCTTTGTCAGGTTTCCAACCTTATCGTAGGCATAGCTTTCCTGACAGCCGGTTCTGTCTGTTGCCTTTACAAGTCTTCCTTCCGCATCATATGTAAAGCTTTCCGAGGTTCCGTCACAGTAGGATATATGTGTTATGTTATTTAAGTCATCGCAGGTATACTCTGTCCTTCTTCCCTGAGAGTCAACAGCTGCAGTCATCACACCATTACCGTCTCTTTCGATTACGGTAAGATTTCCGGAAGCATCCTCTACGGATATAAGTTCGTCTGCATCATTATAGTTATACCTTGTTGTACGTGATACCTCTCCTTCATCGGTAACAGCCTTCACGGTTTCAGTAAGCCTGTTTCCTCTTTCATCATATGTATATGTTATCTTACTTCCCGCCGCATCCGTTACAGATATGGTATTGCCGTTTTGGTCATACTCTGCCGTTATGACCTTTCCTATATCATCTGTTATACTCTTTACGTTTCCGTCAGCATCTCTTTCGTATGATATGGTGCTTCCGTCTGCATCCGTTGTCGATATGATACTTCCGGCACTGTCATAATTAATTATTATATCATCATCGTTTATATTTGTCAGCCTTACAGCCTGATTTTTATCATTATATGCTATGCTTATGCTGTTGCCTGCGGCATCCGTTACCGATGTAAGATTTCCCTTGCCATCATATGCGGATGTGGTTACGTTGCCCTTTGCATCGGTCGAAGTAAGTACGTTACCCATGTCATCATAGGTCTTATAAGTCGTGTTGCCGTTAGCATCTGTTGTAGAAAGGATATTTCCGTTATCGTCATAGGTATAGACAGTCTTATATCCGAGTCTGTCGGTTATGACCTCTCGTCTTCCGTCTACGTTATGGTCATACTCCATACGGTTTCCGTCTGCATCTATGGTTGCGATAAGTCTTCCTTCATCATCATATTCGTTTCTTGAGACCGCTTTTCCTGTCGGGTCGATGATTTCAACAAGGTTATGCTTATCGTCATATGTATATGTTACGGTTCTTCCTGCATTATCCGTTACGGATGATAAATCACCTGACTCATCATAAGTATATAATATCTCTTCTCCGTCCGGACTTTCAACCTTTATTATCCTTCCGTTTATATCTCTTGTAAAGCTTATACTTCTTCCGTCATCACTATGATAACCGTTTTCATCTATGGTTATGGTATGACCTTTTGAATCGACTATCTTGTAAACACCGGATTCCTTATTAAGATATATCTCATTTCCATCCTCTGTCGTAAGCTTGTATTCTATAAGGTCGTATATGCCGTCGTTTATAAATACTACCTGTCCGTCTTCATATATGGCAGTAGTATCCATAAGTATCTCAAGCTTAACCTTAGGATTGGTTACGCATCTGTAACTAAAGTATATCTCTGATACAGGTGTGAGAGCGCTTATACCGTTCCCTATAACTATCTTAAATCTGTCACTTGTTCCGTCTCCGTAGGTTACAACTATATCGTGGTTTTCGGTTTCGACCATACGGTATATCCTTGAAAAGACAGATCCTTCTGTAAGCATCTCATAGCCGTCTGAAAGTGGATTACTTTCATAAAGCCTTATACCCTGCATATCAAGATTCCATCCGTAGCCAAAGTCCCCCTGCTTTTTGTTACGGCTGTCATATATACGATTTACCGAAACCTTCGTGCCACCCATGGACGCAGTTATATCGTTAAAGCCTATATGCATCTGTCCTATCTTAAGCTTACCCTCTACTATAAAGCTTGTTTTAGCATAAGCTATATTACCGCCTTTATCAGTCGCACTTAGTTTTAATTCATATATACCGTTTATCATCATGGTCGGATCAAGAGTCCCTAAGATATCCTCTCTTACTTCCTCCGTGCCATATGCTATGGTTATATAATCCTCTGTATCAACAGGCTTATATTCAAGCCTCCAGTTATCAAGCTTTGTTTCATCATAGGCAGAGCCGGTTATCTCTACCGGTGCGGTAATCGGTTCATCAAAGGACGGTGATATTATAAGTGCTGTTGGAATTATATCATCATCACTGTCACCGCCATCTTCCCCTGATTCTCCCGAATCATCGGAATTACCGCCTTTATTTACAGTAAGCACTACAACATAGTAGCTCATATTTCCTGCTTCATCAGTTGCCTCAAGTCTTATATTATACTCACCCGACGCAAGCTCTGTAGTGTCAAATATTCCAAGAACTCCTTCTTCAACAGAATCTATACTGTATACAAATTTAGTATACTCCTCTGATGATGCAGCCTTATATGAAAGTGTATATGAAGCAAGTGACGTTTCATCCTTTGCAGTTCCGATAAGTTCTATTTTATCTTTTGTATTTTCATTTTTATGTGTTGATACAATTACCGCCGTAGGTGCTGTCATATCTGTTTTGTCAGTATCATCGCCGTCATTATCATTATTTCCCTCTGTCACTTCTGAATTACCCATGCTGTATGTCATGTCTGCTTCAATACTTTGTCCCTTATAATACTCAAAGACTGCATAACACTGTATGATTATACCGCTTTCATCTTCAATCTTAAGTATAATCCTGTATATTCCATCATCCAATTCTTCTGTTTGTACACTTCCAAGCAACGCTTCCTCCACTTCATCCGAACCGGACGAGATTACTTTTATTTCATCACCCTCGCTTTCAAGAAGCAATTCATACCCTTTAAGATGCCCTTCGGCATCTATGCTTCCTCTGATATTTATGGAATGTGTATCTTCATCAAGGCTAACATCAGTCAAAGCACATGATATGGTATAGCCCTCTTTAGTTTCTTTTGCTATGGTTATCTGCGTATCAAAAACTGTATAATTATCCGCATCATCTTCTACCGTAAGCCTTATATCATATACTCCGGATTCTAATCCGTTTTTATCAAGCATGCCCAAAACATCATTATCTACCTGCTTGGTATCATGAGCAAAATCCGTATATTCTTCATCATCAACATATTTATACGAAAGTGTATATGAAGAGAAATTCATCTCATCCTTCGCAGTTCCGATTATTTCCAGTTTGTTATTATCACTACTATCATTAACTGATGTAATAACTGCTATAGGCGGTTCATTATCTTTACCGGGTATATTAACCACAGCATCATTAACAAACAGATATATATTTAAGTCCGTTTCTTCATTATCTGTTTGATTCGTTACATTTAATTTAATTGTATATAATCCGGCATCAATTCCTTCAAACAATACGCCTGTTCCATCATCTTCGAGATTGTAATCAGTTTTTATGCTATCCACTAAGCAGCTGTTAATAATGTATCCGTCTTCTATATAAAGCCTGACATCATCTCCGGCATAGTATGTTTCCTTATCAAACCATGTATTTATATCCGGCGATGCTTCATATACATAATATTTAATTATCCTTGTAAATGAATTGCCACTATTGTTTTTTGAAATGACCTTTAAGGTATGTTCACCCGAATCCGTTGCACAAACTTCAAATGCTCCGTTATTTACATCTGTATCATAAGCTGTTTCGTCAATTAATACTTCTACAGAACATCCGCTGCTTATATCAGTAGTTACTTTTATTGTTTCATTTACTACATATGATGTTTTGTCAAGCGACATATTGAAATAAGGATAGGTAAATTCATTTTCTATCAATTCATCCAAATTGATATAACCATCAGATGTTCCGACAGTTATATTTTTATTAGCACATATATCAGGCCTGTCCTCATAATATACTGTTATTGTATGGTTTCCTTCAACCTCCGAATCATATATAAGTCTGCCGTTTATTACATTTTCATCCGATACCTTTTCACCATCTGTCTCCCATACAATATCAGCTTTATTTTTTTCAGTAGTTATAACCTTATATCTGTAAGCCGCCTTTTCGTTTATCAAAAGATTATCTTTTCCTTCTATATCAATAAGCTTATATTCTTTATTATGCTCATCAGGGCGTTTGTCAGTATTTGCCCCGATTGTTATACTGTCGAGATACGGAGTATAATCGTTTGATGATTTGGTAAGCTTCGCCTTTATTAAAACGTATCTGCCTTTAAGGTCTGATATACCATTGACCGACATTGCCTCATCAAGTGTTATTTCTTTTAAACCGTTTTCATCTGTAATTGAATTAATTTCATCAAGATTGTCAGATGCGTAGGCATATACTTTTATATCACTGTCACCTTCATATAATGCATCGATATCAAAATAAGTCCACTCGGCTTCAGACTGTCCGCTATCATATACTGTTGTCCATTCGCCCGAAGCATTATATCCTTCGAAGGAACACTCTATATCAGAAAGTCTTTCGGATTTTATGCTGTTTTCACTATAATAAAATACATTTATATCGCTGATTAATTCATCACTTGCATTATAAAATTCAACAGGTATTTCAAGCTCATTATTTCCTGTCAATTCTGTTTTCCATACAATTATCTTTTTTCCGTTATCTAAATTATATATGGTTATATTATCATCTGAAAATTCATCTGAAATTTCAACGTCTTCTTCAATTGTAAGCTTAACAATAACTTTGTTTGAAGCATTAAATGAAACTTCGTCAGGATTGTCCCATTCACATACAAAATATCCTTTATCAGTCTCATCACCTATACCGTCATCCCATTTACCGTTTTCGTACATAAATGCATAGTTCTGATGCGGATATAACCATAAACCATCATTAGGTTCTCCGGATTCCCAATTTGTATAGGTACTGTCTGACCCATTGACCCAAAGCCATCTGCCTTCATTTTCCTCATCTGTGTAGCCCAAAGCTGTATAGGTGCTGATTCCAAATCCGTTTATATAATTTTTTATAAATTCATTTTCTTCTGCATTATCTATTACAACAAGATAACCGCCCATATCATTACAGGCTTTTTCAGCATCCTTCCACGAAAGTTTTTCAGATGAAATCATATAAATATGATTATTATTTTTAATCAAGTCATCAGACATGTACTCAGACTTATCACCTTCTCCTGTTAAAGACAGAGAAAAAATTCCTGTGTTCTTTTCCTCATTA
>CALGGL010000296.1 GCA_937915975.1 uncultured Lachnospiraceae bacterium
TTGTTTCAAAGGAATGGAAGGCGCACCAGAGGACGATGATTTTGGTGTTTATAGCGGAGAAGGCTTTAAGCTCGCTGATCATCGTGATACAGCAGGAAGTTATGGAAGAGCAGACAGTGTTGAAGACTTTGTAGCTGATAACCTTGATTTGTCAACTTGCCCAGATACTTCAATTCTTGACGCTTATGTAAATGTTGATGAAGCTCGTCTTGTTGTAAAAGTTTTATCAAGCAATGCAGATATTGCTGAAATCAAACATTGGGAGTTCAGCCCATACGAGACAATGACTTTTGAAAGAGTTGAAGCACTTGATGAAGATGATACTTATGAATTGATTTACAAGATTGACGGACTTAACCGTACATACGGTGAATTGTATGGTGAAAGCAAGAAAACTCTCTTTGATAGCATTTTGAATGAAAATGCTGAAAGTTCAAAGAACACACTTCGTGAAGCTGCTCGTACTCGTTTATCAGTTGAGTTAAGACAGTTCGTTGCTCGCTTTGTTTACAATATGACTGCTTGCGAAAGGGAAGGAAAAGATGAAGATGACTTGTATGATGAATATGCAGAACTTGCATTAAAGACTGCAAATTGGTGTGGTCTTCCTGAACAAGTTTTGCCATACTTGAACTACATTTTATCTGATGATTGTCTTTGCTGTGATATGTGGAAATTGATAAATCATATAACAAAGTACTTAAACAGTAAATAAAATAAATACCCGCTCGATTTTGAGCGGGTATTTTTATGCTTATTTCATTTTAAGAACATAAACAACTTTTAGGAATTGGTTTTGCGTGATTTACATAACGGATATTGCTTTCACTGTCAAGATGTAAACAACGATTATAAATATCATCACCTCGTCCTTTGTTTACATTACCTGCATTAACAACTCCCATATAACCACAGATGCGGCGTGTTACAAGTTGCTTATCAGGATCATCACACTTACAAACAGGACAAACAAATCTGAAGTCACCGTTCTCTGTTTTAATCATTTCAAGCTCGCCTTGATAACCACAGTTGTAACAAGTATCAAGTTTTGTATTTACTTCAGCATACATAATGTGTTCGTGCATATACTGAATTACACTTATGATTGCTTCAGGGTTTTTCTGCATATCAGATGTTTCAATATATGATACTGCACCGCCACTTGAAAGAGCAAGATACTGACCTTCAATTTTCAATTTTCTGAATGCGTCGATGTCTTCGCGTGGATCGACGTGGTAACTGTTTACGATATACTCTTTATCAGTAATATGTTTATTGTGATATGAAGGTGCAAAAACATATTAAAAGGGAAATTATCAAGAAGAAAGGGGTGACAGTTATGGATAAAATTCCCACGTGGCGAAAATACTCCCTTAGTGTTGAGGAGGCTTCGGCATATTATGGGATAGGTGTAAAAAGGTTATATGGCATAATTAAAGATAATCCAAATGCAGATTTTATTTTAGAAATTGGTTCGCATGTTAGAATAAAACGAATTAAGTTTGAGGAGTATTTGAATAATTCGACAGTTGTATAGAATTTGAAAATAATTTAATGTTGCCTATAGCATAGGAGACCATCTTGTGATAAGATTCAATTACCCAAGACGGTCTCCTAAAATTTTATTTAAAGGAGGCTGAATATATGAGTGAAAAAAGGAGAGATAAGAAAGGACGTATATTACATAACGGAGAGTATCAGATGCCGGATGGGAGGTATAGATTTAAATATATTGATTCTGACGGCAGAGAAAAAGCGGTTTATAGTTTAAGGTTGGATCATAATGACGCTACACCGCAAGGCAGGAAAAGGACGCTTTCTCTTAGAGAGATGGAAAAACAGATACAAGCGGATTTGTTTGACCATATTGTGTCAAACGGAGGAAATATGACGGTGCTTGAGCTTGTCGAAAAATATATTGCTACAAAGACAGGAGTCAGACCTACGACAAAATCAGGTTATAGAACCGTTGTAAATGTTCTAAAAAATGATTCATTTGGAAGGACGAGAATTGACAAGGTAAGAATATCTGACGCAAAAACATGGTTGATAAAATTACAGAAAAATGATGGAAGAAGCTATAGCTCCATTCATTCAATAAGGGGAGTTCTAAGACCTGCATTTCAGCTGGCTGTAGATGATGACCTTATTCGTAAAAATCCATTTTCATTTCAGCTTGTGGAAGTTGTTGTCAATGATAGTGTTAGAAGAGAAGCTATTACTCGCGAGGAAGAAAGGAAATTCCTCAAGTTTGTAAAGGAAGACGAACATTTCTCGAGATATTATGAGGGTATTTATATTTTATTCAAAACGGGTATGAGAATATCAGAGTTTTGTGGATTGACCATCTCAGATATTGATTTTAAAAATCATCTGATAAATATAGATCATCAGCTTCAAAAACATTATGTTGCCAATAAATACAGATACTACATTGAAGAAACAAAGACGGAAAGTGGTAAAAGAATAATTCCTATGACACCGGATGTTGAGGCTTGCTTTGAAAATATAATTAGAAACAGAAAACCGCCTAAGGTTGAGCCTATAGTTGATGGTAAATCGGGCTTTTTATATTTTGATAAAGATGGCGGTATCATGTATGCACTTCATTGGGAACATTATTTTAAGCACATCAGGGATAAATATAATAAAATATATAAAGTCCAGATGCCGGTTGTTACGCCTCATGTTTGCAGGCATACATACTGTTCAAATATGGCAAAGTCAGGAATGAATCCGAAGACACTGCAATATCTTATGGGACATTCTGATATAAGCGTTACTCTCAATATTTATACGCATGTCAATTATGAGGATGCAAGAAATGAAGTCGAAAGACTATATGCTATGTAAATACGTTTAAAAATCACATAAAATGCTGAGGTATAAAACCAAATATTTTATACCTCAGTTTATACCTTTTGATAGCAAAAATATGCAAATTTACATCAAATTATGCAATCATAAGGAAAGATAAAAACTTAAACAAATCAAGCAAAATTAAGGAATAACGGAGATTTTAGTTAATGATAAAAATACTGTTTGTATGCCACGGCAATATCTGCCGCTCGCCTATGTGTGAGTTCGTATTTAAAGATATGGTTGCCAAGGCAGGACTTTCGGAACAATTTCATATAGAATCAAGAGCGACACATACGGATGAAATCTGGAATGGGCAGGGTAGTCCTGTATATCCGCCTGCGAAAGCTAAAATGACCGAGCATGGGATTTCTTGTGACGGAAAAAGGGCACAGCTTCTTCAATATTCAGAGTATTCAAGGTTTGACTATTTCATCGGGATGGACAGTGAGAATCTTTATGCGATGAGGCGTATATTGCATGGAGATAAGGATGGAAAGGTCTCGCTTTTACTTGACTATTCCAATCATCCGAGAGATGTGGCAGATCCATGGTATACGAGAGACTTTGAAACTACTTATCGTGATGTGGTCGAAGGCTGCAAGGGGTTGTTGGATTATTTAAAGAAAAAAATGGGATAAATTTTTTAGATTATTATATTAATTAAAAATTAAAACTAGCCGATATAAACCATAGAAAGCCGTAATTGGCTTTCTATGGTTTCTTTTGTTTTGCAAAAGGAGTTGCACAAATTATTCGCAAAGGAGGGCGAGATATGGCAATAGGAATGAACGGCTTTAATTCTCAGATGGCAGGATATGTAAATGCTGAGAATAACAAAGCAAAAAATGTAAAAGATAAAACTGCAGCCGATAAGGGCGTAAAGACTGCGAAAGACATCAAGAACAGTGGTTTTATGTCGGGAGCGGTATATGAGAAGTCAACTGAAGCTGCAAGTGCATTGGAAAATTCACAAGCTTCCAAATCTTCTTTTGGTTTGGGTAAGACCATCGGTACACCTGAACTTTCTGAAAATGCCCAGAAGTATTACAATCAGCTTAAAGCAAAATACGGCAACATGGATTTTATTCTGGTTAGCAGTGACATGAAGGATGCTGCAAAGCAGAATGCTTCGCGTTATGCAAATCCAAATAAGATGGTTGTACTTATCGATGATGAAAAAATCGAGAAGATGGCTTCTGATGAAAAATTCCGCAAACAGTACGAAGGTCTTATAGCCATGGCACAGACAGGTATGTCTTCAATGAAGGATTCCTTTGGAAATTCTTCAGAGGTAAAAGGCTACGGTATGCAGGTCAATGACAACGGAACAGCTTCCTACTTCGCAGTAGTTAAGAAGCTTAACGATAGCCAGGCAGAGCGTATCGAAAAAAAGAAGGAAGAAAAACTTGCTGAGAAAAAGGCAGAAAAGAAGAAAGCCGACAAGGAAGCAAGAGAAGAAGCCTTAAAGAAAACTGTCGGGGACGGCGAGGAAATTGATGAAGAAGATTTAGAAGAAACCGAAAAAATACATGATTTGTTCGGATATTCGGAAGATGACAGATATGAAATAATCTCTGCATCCTCTGTCGAAGAGCTTTTACAAAAAGTAGGGGACTATACAGGAAAATCCTACAACACCTCCGGCAGTCACATAGACTTCAGAGCATAAAAAAAATCGCACGCATATGAAGCGTGCGATTTTTTTATGTACAGAGCTACCGAAAGGAATATGCCGGCTAAAGCTGATTTTAATTTTCTATCCCAACAAAGGTCTGTCGCAGTAAGGACATTTAGAAGCTTCGCCTTTTACAAGATTAGTTGAGTTACCACAGCCGGGACATGTAACGGAAACGTAAATTTTCTTTGCTGTATTGGCTTTTTCTGAGGTAAGTAAAATGTTTTGTGTATTAAGGTCAACGATAACATTTTTGATATATCCGTTCATAATCAGCTTTTGTAATTCATCTTCAACATTGCTTTTGTGAAGATGCTGCCGAAGCTCACTAAAGCTTATGGTTGTATCGGTATTATTGGAAAATACGAAAGCGTATTCTCTGGCTTTTGCCATCTGAACATAAGAGTGAATGATTTTAAGTATAGGAATAGCAATAATTATAATCAATACAATATTCATAATTCCCTGTGTTTTGCTTTCGGCAAACTGCTGTGGAATAATTGCAATGCCGGATATACATAACAGTATACAAATAATTAAAATTACAATATTAGATATTTTTTTATAATTTACCTTTGCGGTAAGATAGTTAT
>CALGGL010000297.1 GCA_937915975.1 uncultured Lachnospiraceae bacterium
GGTACTAAGCTCGAAAAAACCTCGCTAAGTACCGGCGTGTTCAAAGTACCTGCTTATAGATATATAAAACACATCCAACCAATTTAATTTCTGTAAGGAGTATTATTTGTAATTTATTATATAATTATTATAAAAAGATAGATTTATGTAAGATTATATCAGATATCCAAGGTATCTGAGTATGAATATCCATGCTGTAAGTGTAAATGCCGAAAGCAGTGTCGTAAGCACGATTACACTTGATGAGAGCACATCATCGCCGTGCATATTTTTTGCCATGATGTAGGCTGTCGGAGTGCTTGGTGAAGCAAGCATTATAAGAAGAGCCAGAAGCTTTTGGTTCCTGAAGCCTGCGTATATCGCAATCGGTACAAAGATGGCAGCAAGCAGTATAAGCTTAATAAAGGTTGCCGCAAGCGTAGGCTTTATCTTGGCAAGTGCCTTTCTTCCCTCAAAACCTGCACCTATGGCTATAAGTGCAAGCGGTGAAGCCATACCACCTAAGTACTGTATAGGTTTTTCGAGCATTACGGGAAGTTTTAAGCCTATAACCGAAGCTATAAGTCCTAAAAATATGCCTATAATAATAGGATTTTTAAGAATGTTGATAAAAGCATGCTTTATTCTGCTCTTGTCACTTTTAGTCGCATCATCATTACTCTCGAACGTAAGAATTATAACAGCAAATATATTGTAAAGCGGTACTGCTCCAATAATCATGAGTGGTCCCATACCCGAGTCACCGTACACATTTTGTATAAATGCTATGCCGAGTATGGCGGCACTGCTCCTGTATGAGCATTGAACAAAGGCTCCCACCTCGGATTTATCCTTAAGCAAAAGCTTGGAAAGAGCCCAAATGGAAATAATACTAACAAGTGTAACCACCGCGCAAAAGCCGATATATTTGCCGTCAAAATTATGAATAATGTCTGTCTTCCATACATCCAAAAAAAGCATACAGGGAAGGCATACCTTAAATACAAATTTGTTAGCAACCGATACAAATTCTTCACTTAAAAATTTTATTTGTTTCAAAAAATAACCTACCACCATAACCGCAAATATCGGTATGGTGGCATTTAAACTGTATATTAAACTGTCCATTTTTAAGACCTCTTATATACTGCAAAAATCTCTTATTCTTTATGCAGTCTTTAATTCATAAATCGTTTTTACCTTATGAAGCCTTACCTATAACCTTCATAAATTCATCAGAGGATACTGCCTTTGAATAGTACCAGCCCTGCATATAATGACATCCTATATTGGCAAGATGCTCCTTCTGCTCCTTTGTCTCAACACCCTCGGCAACTATATTATATGAAAGTGCATTTAACATACGAATCGTATATTCAAGCGTAATGCCTGCCTTAATATTTTGAAATGCATCCCATACGATAAACTTATCAATCTTAATGATATTAAACGGCATATGATTGATGTAATCAAGATTGGAATATCCTGAACCGTAATCATCAAGCGAAAGTGTAATACCGTAGTCAACTATATGCTTGATATTGTCATTTACGGTATCCGAGCTTCCCGCCATATTGGCAGTCTCTGTTATCTCAATATTAATCTGTGAAGGCTTAACATCATACTCTTCAAGAATACTTATAATCTTCTTGTAATACTCCGGCTGTTGAAGCTGAACCGGACTCATATTAACCTCAATATATTCTACGGAGCTTTCAGAAAGCTTATTGTCACGTATAAATTTGCAAACCGAACGAAGTACACATTCGCCAAGTGCAATAATCAAACCGTTTTTCTCTGCTATAGGAATAAACTCCTCCGGAGAAATCCAGCCAAGCTTCTCATCATTTAATCTGACCAGTGCTTCAGCGGAATTATATGCATTTTTCTCAACAGAAAATATCGGCTGATAGTAAACCAAAAGTGCATTTCTGTCTATGGCAAGTCTTACTGCCTTTTCAATTTCCTTCTCGCCTCTCATCTTGGAAAGATCCATATCACCGGCAATTGATATTCCGCCCTTATTGGTCTTCTTAGCCATAGACATAGCATAATCAATCATCTCAATAAGACTGCCGTAATCCTGTGCATCCTTAGGACATTCAAAACAGCATATGGAAGCTGACATCATAATTCCCGAATTAGATTCACTATACCAAGGATGTCTGAAACGACTTTGGATAATCTCTGATATTTTCTTTACATCCTCTATGGATTTTTTATTGCAAACAGCAGCAAACTTGTCCGAGCCATAAGCAAATATATCATCAACCTCATCAACACCTTCAAGATAATTACCAACCTGAACCAAAAGATTATCTCCTACGTCCACGCCATAGGTCTTATTGATATACTTAAAATCATCCATCGCAATAAAAATAATCGAAAACTGCTTATCTCTTCCGAAGCGATAATCGAGATAGCTTCGCATACAATCCTTATTGTTAAGATTGGTAAGATTATCCATATAAAGTGCAGGATTAAATATATAGTTGTAAAGTGAAAGACAAACGATAGAAAATGAAAAGCCCAATAATGCTATCGAAAATCTGTATTGAACTATCAGCATAACCGATGAAAATACTATACTCAAAATCAGTATAAAGACATTAAATGCAGGAACACTCTTCCTTCTGTAGATAATAACCGCAACCTCGGAAACCACCAATACTGCTGAAAGTAAAACATATATTCCGCCAAGCTTACCGGTAGAATAACCTGAGCGGTTAAAATAAAATCCAACTTTTGTCGCAGGTGAAAGGAAATCAATAACTGTCATACATATAAGAATTAAATAAAAGAAATACTTGATTACTCTTTTATTATTTTCATACAAATTCATATATTCACAGATAAAGTCAGATCGGAAGAGCGTCGTGTAGGGAAAGA
>CALGGL010000298.1 GCA_937915975.1 uncultured Lachnospiraceae bacterium
CCTACACGACGCTCTTCCGATCTTCATACGTAGTGTCATATTCTAATAAATCAGGAATACTGTCTATCTTTTTTATCTCACAATCATCAGACGTTACCTGCGTATAACCACATACCAGCATATCATCCTCTATTTCTTCAAGTTTTTCTAATAATAAATCTAATTGTTTTGAATCGACCCAATCATCACCATCAATAACCTTGAAATATTTTCCACTCGCTATCTTTATTGCTGCATTTATGGTAGAACCATGTCCTCCATTTTTTTTATCAATCACTCTGATAATTTCTTCATTTTTAGACTCATATTCTTTTGCAAGTTCAAGTGTATTATCTTTTGAGCCATCGTTAACAATTAGTATTTCCAAACAATTCTTCTTTTCGGTACTTAATAACGAATCAATTATTTTATCTATATACTCAGAAATGTTATAAGCTGGTATAGCAACAGTTAATAATTTTTTCACTTTTTATTTATCTCCTTAAAAACTAATCTTTGTATATTTTTTTTATAATATCCGAAGTATCTTTTATATCATATCCTGCTTTCTTTATTAATTCTACGGTATTCTCTCTACAAACGCCATCAAAAGCCTTTATGCACTCCATCCAATCATTTATCTTATTTAAATCTAAACGTTTAACATTTTTTGTTATAACTATATCTTTCGGAACGTAGTTTGATGCAACCACCGGAAGTCCAGAAGCCTGTGCTTCTATTGCAGCAATTCCCAGCCCTTCAAAGTGTGAAGGCAAAACAAAAATATCCATCGCCTGCATATAGTCACATACATTATCTACATTTCCCTTAAATATAACTCTATCAAATAATTTGTAATTTTTAACTAATCCTTTTACTTTTTCCTCAGTTTCTCCTGAACCAATTAATAAAAGCTTTACATTAATTCCTTTTTCAACTAACCCCTCTAATATTTCAATAATAAACTCTTGGTTTTTTTCGTACGAGAATCTACCCACATGTCCAATAAGCATAGTTTCTTTATTTACATTTAATATATTTCTATATTGGTTTCTTATAGATTCATCATAAGAAAATTTATCAATATTAACTCCATTTTTAATTATCTTTAATTTGTTTTTGCATATTCTTTTTGAAAATTTCCATTTTCCAGCTTCTTTTGAACACGCAAAAAAATCCGTTGCGCATATATTAATTACTGGAGTGCAAATCGTCTTAATCATATCCCTCTTGAAATTATGCCCATCTGCAGTACTATGAGAATGAACAATTATTTTCTTGACATGCTCCAATTTTGCCGCCAAAGCTGCACAAGTCATAGAAAAAACACTTCCTGTATGTATGTGAACAACATCATATTTATTTTTTCTTATTATCGTGCGTATAGGTGCAATAATGTTGAATTTTAAACCTCCCGGGTTAAAAGAAAGACCTCTTGCATAAACTCTTCCACCCCTTTTTTTTACTTGCATTTTATAATAATCATTGTCACAATAATATGGGGTGAATAAATCAATCTGTAATCCATCCATGTCTATATTATTATAGACATTCATAACAAATGCTTCCTGACCACCGTTTGAAATTGGCTCGCACAACAATTCTAAAACTTTCATATCATACGCCTCAAATAAAACTATTTATCCACATGCTCAATCTCAGGATTAAATTTTAATCCCTTAAATGTAGCTCCAATAATAATTTTTATTCTTTCCATCTTTTTATTACAATCTGACCTTAATACTCTAAAAACATGCCCGCATAATCTCGGTACCTCATATAAAAATCCTTTTATACCTTCACGCCTATATAAATAAGCATCATTTCTATACAAATAATTATATCTATCTAATCTATCATCTGTATCTGTGGCTATGTTGGCTCCGATATTATTTGCCGACTTATGAGTAACAACGCTTTTATTCACAAGATAGCAAGGATACTCTCTTGAAATTCTTCTTGAATACTCCCAATCATCTGTCCATATAAAGAAATCCTTTATAGGAAGCCCCTTTTCTTTTACAATCTTCATTGGTACAAAAAAAGAAACAAACGATGCCATAGTTACCCCGACTAAACCGTTCTCAAAATCCGTGACATTCTTAGTCAATGTCTTCCTCTGCACATTCATCTCACATATATTTCCATCCTTCCATAATACCTTACTTGAAAGGAATCCGTAATCTCCATTAAGTTTTCCATCAGCAATAATCAGATTAGAAAGTGTATGCTTGTGAACTATGCAATCATCATCCATCAGCCAAATAAAGTCTGCACCAAGCTTAGCTGCTTCTTTCATTCCAAAGTTAAAGCCACCGGCACCGCCAAGATTTGCCCCGGTATTTTTATATATTACCTTTTGTTCATCAACAAGGCTATCAATGTATTCGCGTGTTCCATCAGTGCTGGCATTATCAATAACCAAAACTTTACAATTTGTATAGTATTGATTTAACAATGCCTCAATAGCTTCTTTTAAGAGTTCTTTTCTATTATAAGTAACAACTACAGCTATGACACTTTTACTCATGTCTAAATCCCTCATTATAGTCTACCATCCACTTTCAATTATAATCTATCAAAAAAACTCAATAGCCTCAATTATTGCATCTATCTGTTCTTCAGAGAGTGCATCTCTATTCTTATTTCCGTAAAGTTCCCAATGATGTTTATTATATCCCTGTGACGGGCTGTATTTTTCGTAAATGTTCACATTCGAACACACCATTCGTGGAAATACCGCCATAGCGCCCTCAAAATGAAATTCCATAAATTTCAAAGCATAATCTAACACCGAATCGTTGCATCTGGTAACTGATACTCCTCCCTTATTGGTCTTAAATGCACCTGCTTTAATCTCTCCATTTTTCCTAATAAGATTATCTCTTATAGCTCTGATGTATTTATCACTATCTTTATATTCAAATGGCATTTCAAAACTGTTGAACTCGTGCATTAATATCCTCCATGCTTATTTCCTCATGTGTGCGATTTTCCGATTCATCCTTTTCATATATTTCTACTTTTCTATCTTTTTCGTATATTTCTATTCCCAGATATTTATTATTCTTTTTTCTGGAACCATATTCAAGCTGTATGCTTCCTCTACCTGTCGGTCCAAGATCAGGTTGAACCTGTAAGGTTGAAATTAAATCCACAACTTCCTGTATAAATGTGTGGTCAAAACTTAAGCCTTCCTCTCCATCCCAATTATCAGGCAATTTTTCTATATCTCTGAGCTGTATAATATTATCTGCCATATCTTTGGATTGTTCAACATTCTTATAATGCTTAACAAAGTACTCCCTAATAAGATTTAGCGGAATAATTTGATTGGCAGGTGTTAATCTCCACGGTTCCTCCTTATGAGTCAAATTCGCCAATTCCCATGCAGAATATTTTGCAAATGTATTATACGTATTAACAAGCAGTATTTCAATTTCTAATTCCATATTAGGCGAACTAGGTATATCATCTATTCCACGTCTGCCATATTTATGATACTTTTGATAAACTGCTTCGACTACAGGTCCGTGTTTCCACGCAACAATATCTTCAGGAAAAAGTTTCTTGTCCAGTAAAGCAAGTGATAATCCCTGAGCATAATAAAGGAGCTTTTGAATTTTTAAATTGGATATTTCATCAGCAGAATTATAAAGCATAACAGCATTATTATGTGCTATAAACCATTCCGCCACAGTAAAAGCATTTACCATCTGCAACCAAACTCCTCTCTATGTTTTTTCTGAAAATCTCTCCCTACTCCACATGACTCACATTTTTCTCGTTCTTACCCATAAACTTCCTCTTTAAAAACTTGCTGCCCTTCTTAATCCAGTTTTCTTTTTCCATAAATTCTACAGGAAGTTCTATATAATCAATCATATTGGTATCAATCCAGACGTCAAGAAGTCTTTCGGCTACGAAGCCAAATACTCGCTTATCATTATCTGTGTAATTGGATATATCAAGACGTTTTTCAAGCTCAAAAAGAATTCTGAACAGCCACTCCATATATTCGCAAAAGCGCTCATATTTCATGATAAACATATTGAATCTGTGACCTTTTGTGCTTTCCATCACTGCATTCCATGAATCAAGATACTTTGGACACAACTCTTTTATTATCTCCTTTGTGGTATCCAAATCCTCTGCATGATGTGCATGCACATACTGGCTGTAATTTGTTTCTATATAATAA
Source organism: uncultured Lachnospiraceae bacterium (assembly GCA_937915975.1). GTDB lineage: Bacteria > Bacillota > Clostridia > Lachnospirales > Lachnospiraceae > Coprococcus_C. Next base: position 4,181 of record CALGGL010000298.1, read on the forward strand.
TTTCTTGGTTTTGGAAGTATCACATCCACACCATGTTTTTCAAATTCATAATCTATAAATTTCTTATTTGCAACCTTATCCCACTTATCACCTTTGCGTTTCATAACAAAGTGTCTTCTGTAATGTGCAAGACCGATATAATCAGCTTTAAGATTTTTCCATGCCCAATAGAGTCCTGTAAGTTCACAAAATTCTGCATTCTTATCGGAAATATTATCACCTGTATTATCCTTTACATACCCAAGGTCAATCGGATTACCTTCTCCATCAATCTTGCCCTCTGCTCCGACATGAAGAGGTACATACATCTCGTCCTCAGGCATCTGATAATTCTTATGTGCAGCAATTATAACCTTTATGTCCTTCATAAGTTATTCCAATCCTTTTCTATCGCAATCTATATACCAGTCTCTCAAAGCCTGTCCAAATGTATATTTAAACTTAAAGCCGCTCTCTGCAAGCTTTTTACCGCATATATTTGTTGATACCATAAGTTTCTTTACACGTGCCGGATGGAGTCCCAATTTCTTTCCTCCTATAGGTCCAAGAACTGTTGCTGCACTCATAAGTAAAAAACTTGGAACAAGCATTATATGTCTCTTCATACGAGTTGCTCTTTGCATGGTATTGCAAATCTGTTCTATGTTATATGCCGGCTCGTATGTACAGTTAAACACATCTGTTCCCGGAAATGAATTATCTATAAGACGATACTTCATAAACCTTACCAAATCTTTAACATAGATACATGCTTTAATTGTATCTTTTCTTCCAGGATAAAAGAAATAATGTTTCCTCTGACCCTTGTAAAGTCTTGTAAAGTTTCCATGTTCACCTTTACCGAACACAACCCCCGGTCTTACTATGGTTAATTCTCTCTTTGGATTTTCTTTTTGCCATGCTGTATGTATTTTTTCAGCCACAAGCTTGCTTATTCCGTATGGAGTATTTGGTGTAGGAAGTGTATCCTCAGTCTTAAGCTCCTCCGCAGCTCCATAAGGTGCTATAGAGCTTGTGAACAGTATCTTATTTATGCCCTGCTTATCTGCATAAGCAGTTACATTTTCAGCACCTTTTATATTAGTCTCAAAATATTCATTATCAGCATGTCCCGGTGTTCTGTGCACTGCCGCAAGATTAAATATTATGTCCTTATCTGTTGTCTTAATATCCAAATCAAGAGGTTTTCTTACATCTGCCCTGATGTACTCTACCCCTTCTATCTTTTCAACAACGCCCGGAACCACACCTTCTTCTCCCGGCATAACTATATCTATATTATATATTTTATCGACATCTTTAACGCACTCTGATTTAAGCAGATTAATAAGATGTGTACCTATAAAACCTGAGCCGCCAAATATAATATAATTCATTAATTTTCTCCTATTTATACTGAATTGATATATTTCTTTATCACCTTATCAAAATATTCAGCATTTTCAATTCATTTTCATCAATACCTATCTCTAAATAGCCATCAGCTAATAATTCTTTTAGAATATCGTTATACAGTTCAATACTTATATCGGGACGTGATGTCGTCTTCAACGAATCATCATAATTTACTGAATTTGTTTTAAAAAGTTTATCACAATCAATCCTTGTAGTTCTTTTAAAAGGATTTCTTGTAATATCAGGTTGTTCATCACAATAATGGCTAATAGTATTATTATATAGCATATATGGTTTCAATGTTTGACACTTTACAAATTTATATGTATTATCGTCCACATCCATACAAACATACATATGTGGGCTTAAAGCTAATTTATCACTAATCGTAGGATATGGAATTTTCATTCTTATGACATCTCTCTTACTAATCAACTATCAATTCCCCCTCATCGCTTACATCAACATAAACAGGGTTCTTAAGATTATCCTGTTCTGATAGTGACATAAGAATATCAAAGTGTTCTTCAGTAAGTTTTACAACATCATTTTTATTAAATACAAAATAATTTTTGTCCAAATTATATACAACTGAATTATCTATCATTTCAATAGGATACATTTTATCAAGCATTTTTACTATATTTTCATCATCTTCATTGAAGTCTTTTTCATATAAATCCACCTGATATTCCCCGTTCATAATCCTATCTTCCTTGGACTTCCAAAGATTCATACTATGCGTGATATCCGATAATTCTTTTTCTGTCAATATCCCAACAATAAACGCACATTTTTTTGCACGTTCTAAATCTATTTCACCTTTATCCCTTTCATATGCATCATGTGCTTCATTATCGAACATCATTCTTTCTTTCGTATAATCCCCCCACACGTTGCTAAATACAGGTCCTTTTTTATATCCCCGTAAGTGACTAAAATCAGACTTTTCACCCTTTGTCTTTGTAAATGCCTCATAAAAGAATAAAAACTTTTGCAATTTTAAAGGAGTATTGTATGAATTTTCGTTATTTTCTTTCAACCAACCACTAAGATATAGTTTTCTTTCATTTGAATAAATCATAGTTAAACCTCCTTTAATTATAGTCTACATGCATTTAAATGCAGTGTAAATATTTTATCATATACAAATATTAAATTCAAGACAATCTACTTCTGAGTTTTTACAATAAATAAGTAAACTTTTTATTATTCATACTATAAATTATTTTCATATTATGTATTTTTATGTGCGATTTTGAAAGATAATATATTTAACTCATTAATACTTAATGCAATAAAAAAATACCTTTTGTAAAAATTAAAAGGTATTTTTTGTAAACAATATTTTATGAATGTGATATATTCTACAAATATCCCACAGGTATAACTTTATCTTTATCGCTTAAACTTATAAGCTTATCATACATACATATCACACTACCTTCACCTCTTAATGCAAGTTTATCTAGTAATTCGAACTGCTTAATATCTCGCTTAGACGGATCAGCATGAGCCTTAATTTCAATCGGATATAAAACTGCATTATCCTCAATTATTATATTTATCTCTCTATTGTCTTTATCCCGATAATAATAAATCGGGGGTTCAACAATTCCTTTATTATAATAGCTTTTTAGTATTTCAGACAGGACAAATCCTTCAAAATAAGCACCTGCCATAGCTCCGCTTTTTAAGGATTGTGGAGTATTCCATTTACTTAGGTATGCTGCCAGTCCCGAATCAAGAAAATATAATTTAGGAGTTTTAACAGCACGCTTCGTCAAATTATTCGAATACGGTTTTAGCAAATATACTATATGTGATGCCAAAAGTATGGATAACCATCTTTCTGCTGTAGGTTGACTGACACCTATATCACGAGCCATATCATTCAGATTCAGCATCTGACCGTGTCTTGAAGCAGCGACCTCCATAAATTTTGAAAATTTTATTTCATCACCAACCTGAGACAAATCACGGATATCTCTTTCAATATATGTAGTTACATATGCTCCGTAATATAGCTTCCAATCAAATTCAGGGTTTAAATTTAATTCAGGCATATTTCCACGCCAAATATTATACCATATTTCATCATATTCAAATACTGTATTATATTTTCTTCTTTCATTGATATAATCTGTTGTAGGAATAAAAGCCTCTTTAAAATCTATATTGTATTTTTCGCGCATGGAAAATCCAAGCAAAGGCAATATACCTATTCTCCCTGAAAGTGATTCACTTACATTTTTCATCATCTGAAGTTGCTGTGAACCACTTAGATAAAACTGCCCTTTTTTCTTATTTGAATCTATATACATTTTTATTTCAGAAAAAAGCTGCGGAGCTTTTTGAATTTCATCTATAAATACGGGCGGTGGATTATCTTTAATAAATGTTGTCGGATATTCAATTGCATTATTTCTGATAATACTGTCATCCAACGTAACATAACTTATATTATCAAGCATTTCTTTTAACATAGTTGTCTTGCCAACCTGTCTTGGTCCGGTCACTATTACCGAACCAAACATTTTGCTTAATTTATTCACAGTATCTTCAGCATGTCTTTTTATATACATAATATACCTCACAGAAAAATCGTCTAATTTAATATACGATATTAAATTAGACGATTTTTTTAAATTTGTCAATATATTTATCTTATTATAATTAAGACAACATAGATTATACATAAATAATCCGCATTCCTTACTCATCATAGTACACCCAATAATTCCCTGCATCCAGGCATCCCACATATCCGTATTTTCTAAGCACCTCATCAGGAACGGGCTTTTTTTTGTTGCATGCCACAAAATTATAGTCGTCTTCGCTTGCAACCGAAAATACATAATCGTAGTTTGGAGAATCCGATTGCATCTCATAGTGAACATAGACATATTTTTCATCAAGCTTATTTATATATCCGTCTGCATTTCGACCGTACATAAGCTCTATGTCACCGTTATATTGTCTTGCTTCTGCATACATTCCGTCAGGCATTACACATCTCGGATGTCCGTCTACGGCAAGTATAGCGTCACACACAGCCTCGGTATCTGCCGAAACCTTCTGTGGATTTTGGATTTTGTCAAATACATCGCGGTTATATACATTTACTCCCACATATACTATCGCACCCATACATGAAAGCATTATAATCAGCTTGCCCCATACAGGCTTACATTTTTTTATTATATCCGTCACCGCATATGCGATTATAATTGCATCCGGTATCATCCAGAACATTCTCCAGTAAACCATCCTGCTTAACAGCTTACGGTATATAATCGGATTAAGTATGCAGATAAGTATCACAATTAACGGATAGATTATGCTTTTTCTATGTTCCCTTTTGCACGCCAAAAGATACCCCGCAGATATTATCATAATTATCACATATATCATATCAGGGTAATAAAGCCTTATCCAATTGTGCATCTGATTAATTGCTTCTGTCATTATACCACCTACATCTTATATGATATCCCAATGTACATAATATTTATAATGCACATAAGCCACATAACGACCATCATCTTCCAATTTTTTTTCGCTATGCCGTATGTAAGCCCATAGCAGCCAAGCATTATTCCACATATAATAATTCCCATATTGCTTAGAAGACACATAGCCATATCAGCTATAGCAAGTAAGAGATAATTTTCCTTTTTTTCTCTCTTGAAAAGCTCAAGAAACAGCCACAGCATAACCGGTATTCCCACACCGGCAAGCACAGCCTTGCCCTGCCACATTCTTATCATTATAAATGTTTCCGAGGTGTATACGGAATAATAGCCATATATATTAAGCAGTATGGCAAAGCAAACAAACATACATCTGTAAAACACATCCTTACCGAAAAAATGCTCGGACAATATCCAATATATCACAGCGAGCATAAGCATAATAACCGGCGGAAGCACTGTATGCATCATAACTGACGGATACACTCCGGTTAACTTGGATATATATGCTATATATACCGCCCATGGAGATGTTACATCTTTATTAAGGTCGCCTAAAAATGAACTAATGGCATTACCCGAATTAACATCTGTAAGCAGCATTCTGTTTGTTCGGTATATATCCACCGCATTCACCACAAACCTTGAGTCATCGGCATCCGTATGCTGCAGAAAAATGCTTGCAAGTACGATAAATGCAACCGCAAAAACCATAATAATCATTGCGGTTACATCAAGCACTATTTCCGACTTTTTTTTTCCTTTTGTATATGCTTTATAGCTTAACCTATCAAGCATTAATCCAAAGCCATGCCTTATCCTTTTATTAGCCAATCCATATATCAAAAGAAATCCGTAAACAACCGATAATATCCCCACTACAACCAAAAACGACTGCTTCATAAGAATAAGCGGAACCGCTACAAGCTGGCACACCGCCCACATGGTTATATGACCTGTTATAAAGCATTTGGAAAGTGATATATCCTGTTTAAGAATATAACTAACAGTATTGCCTATGCATATAGGTAATACAATCAAAATTATTATACTAAGAATTAGATTTGCAATCGTTATTTCCATAATAAGCCCTATTTTTCTATTGTACCATATTGTGTATTTTTACTCTACACAGACCCTTCTCTCTTAAATACGACACCAATCGTTTTAAGGATTATCTTTAAATCATAGCTTATACTGAAATTCTTTATATATTCATTGTCAAGTCTTACAACCTCTTCAAAGTCCGTTATGTCACTTCTGCCTGACACCTGCCAAAGACCTGTTAGTCCGGGTTTTATGGCAAGACGGCTCTTATGATGTGCATCATACTGCAAGAATTCATCCACCGTCGGCGGACGGGTTCCTACAAGGCTCATATCGCCTTTAAATATATTGATAAACTGCGGGAACTCATCAAGACTTGTCTTTCTGATAAATTTTCCTATCGGAGTGATTCTCGGGTCATCATCCATCTTGAACATAAGACCTGACATCTTATTTTGTTCCATCAGCTCTTTTTTACGTTCCTCGGCATCCATATACATAGAACGGAACTTATATATCTTGAACTTTCTGCCGTTTTTACCGACTCTCTCCTGCTTGAAAAATATCGGTCCCGGAGACTGATGATATATAATAGGTCCGAGAATCACAAAAAGTATTCCCGTAGCTATTATACCCGGAATGGAAACAATTATATCTATCAACCTCTTTATTACCTTTTGCTTAAATGACATAAAGCTTATGCTGGTAGTAACAACCGTCAGATCGTTGATATTTTCCAGTGACGGATTCGGTACCTTAGGTATGATTCTGTTCACGCTTATGTGCACCGTAACACCCATGGAAAGAAACTTATCGGTTATCTCACCCAGCTCATCGCTGCCGTAGCCTATAAATACCTCATCTATGACATGCTCCTTAACGTACTCATACATATTTTCCGAATTTGCAACCACAGGTATATCAGATATCTTGTCACCTGCCATATCCTTATCAAGTATAACAATTCCCTTTAAGAAAAATGAACTGTAATTGTATGTCTGCAGCCCTTCGATAAGCTTTGACGCATGATTATAATCTGTAAGAAGCAGCATACGGTTAAGCTTACCTGTCTTAATATTAACCTTACACAGATGGTTCTTTCTTGCTATTCTGACAATGTACATAAATACATTATTGATAATGAAAAACAAGCCCATCACTATACGTGAATAGTCTGCCGATTGTTTACTGAAGAAAAGGATTGCAAGAACCACTGCAAGAAGCTCTATGTTATATGTAACAACCGACTTAAGCTCCTTCCAATAGCCTCTTCTTAAGATTCCCGAATATCCTTCGGTATAAAAAACTATGGCTGCATGCGCAATAATTATTAACCCGTTAATTAATGCGTATCCGTCCGAAAACTTTTGTCCGTTTGTTCCGAGTCTTATCAAAAAAGCAAGCAAAAATGATGCTTCAACGCATATAAGGTCAAGCAATATAAAATCAATATGTTTACTTCTGCTGGTTGTTTTATTATTCATCTTTTATGCTTCTCCGAAAACAAAAGTTTATCTATTTGAATTCTATAACATTAGGCTGTGTCTCGTATGTGTAAACATCCACACCTCTGTCCTCAAAATATTTTTTTAGGACAGGAGCATCATACCCCTCAGTCTCAAATATAAATCTTGAAGCGTCAAAAAATACTGCCTTTGGATTTATATTATCGTAAAACGCCGTTGTCATTCCCCAGTTTCCGTGGTGACCTAACTGTATATAGTCTACATCAAGCTCATCCTTATGTCTACTGACTATATCTTCCTCCACCTGCTCCTGTGTATCCGCACAAAAAAGCATCTTATCCTCACTGCCGCTTACGATAAAGCACATTGAACCGTTATTGCAAATATTGACATTAAATTTATCAACTCTGTCATCCCATGCGTGAATTACATCAAACGTCAGTCCGAGTGCATAAAATGTATCGCCCTCATTTACCATATGAACGTTATCCATACCGGATATAAGTTCCATATATTTCTCGCATACCTCAAATACATCATACCACTGTGCGGTTTCCTTATATCTGTCATAGTGAACATCCGTGGAATAAATGTCATCAATAACTATTCCGTCGGGATTTTCGGCTATTACATTAAAAGCACCGGCATGATCCGGATGAGGATGAGTTATTATCCATGCGGTGACATGATTATTATGTTGAGCGATAATCTGTCTTACATTATCCGCATTATAATCCCATCCCCCGTCTATGATTATGAGATTATTGTTATTGTCCTCAATTGTGTAAAACATCTGTTGATCGGTCTCATAATCCCCGTACTGTGTTATGGTGTAGGATTTCTCTTCTTCCTTTTTCGTACATCCAAGTAAGATAACACATATAATTATAAGCAATGATATACAATATATGTATCTTTTCATATTAATTACCCAAAAGCTTATTCATATAGTCATTTCTCAAGCTGTATCCGTATCTTACTGCAACAGCCCAGCCCTTTCCATACGGATTTTCATTGATTCCGAGCCATTCTACGTATGGTGCGGTATTACGCTTTACAAGTGAAAATCTCGGATCTACGCAGGCATTTACAAGATCCTTGTCATTTGCATATGCCTTAAGATGCTGAACATGTGCTCTTATACCGAGTCTTACGGTGTCGAAGCTCTGACCGGCTGCTCCGCCGCCTACCGCTCCGAGTCCGCAGAAATTGTACTGCTCTATCTTTACATCTCCGCCGAACTTAAGGAAGCCCGTTTCTTTCATACACTGGCAAAATGCAACCTCTGCCTTTATACCCTCTGCCTGACACTCTTCATAATATATCTTGCAGAAATCTTCTATGGTTGGTGCATCCGAGCCTGCATAATAGCTTGGGTATGTTGCATTCTTATTATAATATTTTACCATCTGATCAACGGTCGTACTGCTTGTACCCGCTATCTCATACAACTGATCGGCTGACTGGGCAAAGTAGTATCCGCAATCAACAGGAACCGTCTCAAGACCGTTTCCGCTCTTTAGGTATGCCTGCATAACATATACGCCGTAATGACCTTTGTGGTTTGTAACATTTACAGTTGCCTTATATGTACCGTCATTCTGCTTTTCTGCATCATACCAATGAAGATCACTTAAATCAGGAGATGTCCATGCAGGTATTCTGACACCTTCAAGTCCCGATGGGGAGCTTATACCTGATACAACCACATCAAATGTTCCTGCACTGCTGTTGGCATTTGAAACATATAAGTTTTGAGCGGTAGGCTCGAAAACTCTGAATAATACTACGCCAACCTCTTCTTCTCTTCCATCCTTATAAACTACATACGAATCTGCAAAATAAATTCCCGATTTCTTATAATCATCTTTAACATTAAGGAATGCAAGCCATCTTCCAAGATCATCCTGCATGGCATTATACCATCTCATATCCGTAAGACCATCGTGCCATACCGCAACCTTTACCCCTGCAACCTCCGAGCTGCATGGTATATTTTCGGTACCGATTATAAATGTTGTGTTATCTCCCACATCAAACGGCCATACCAAGGTCACCGGCTTTTCTATATTATAACACATGCTTACAGGTACCGTTTCGATACCGTTATTAGCCTTTACATATGCCTGAACCGCATATGTACCGTAATGGTTTTGATGATTCTTTATATTGGCATGTGCGACATATGTTCCGTCACTTTGCTTTGCTGCCGTATACCAGTAAAGGTCACTTAAGTCACCTGCCGTCCAAGCAGGTATTGTAACTGATGCAACACCTGCAGTTGCCTTTACTCCGGTAACAACTATATCAAAGGTTCCGGTATTGTTGTTTACATTCTTAATCTCTATACCCGAAGCGGTCGGCGATGATATATTAAATGAGCTCTCGCCTATCAGGCTGCTTTTGTTATTTAAATTATCATATGCCTTAAATGTATATTTTCCGCTTTGCTTAAACTCACCAATATTTAAAAATGCGAGCCATCTGCCGTCAGACTGCTTAGCGGCCTCATATTGTTTTTGTGTACTTCCGTCAGGAGCGGTTACCACAAACCACAGCTTGGAAAATGCACCTGTATTTGGTACATTGCTTGCTATAAGTATTATAGTATTGTCTCCATCGGCATTGTATGCGGAAACATCGGCACCTGCTGCCTTTGCATACTGGAATGCTGTTGCGGTACAAGCCTTTAAGCCGTAGCTGTCTGTTACATATGACTGAATTGCATATGTACCCGTAAGATTACCGTGATTGGAAAGCTTCACGGTTGCCTTATAAGAACCGTCACTCTGCTTTGCTGCAGTATACCAGAATATATTGCTTCCGTCGCTTGCCGACCATACCGGGAATTCAACCTTATTAATTCCGTTAGGAGAATTAACTCCCGATAATGTTACGTCAAAGCTTCCTTCTTTTTCATTATAATTTGTAATAGTCAGACTTCCGCCTGAAGGTCCTGCCACATTTATTGAGGTCTGTCCGACTCTGTAGCTTTTTCCCGAAGGCTTTGCCACATGTGCCTCAATTGTATATTTACCTGTCTCTCCTATATCACCAACATTGAAATTCGCATACCAGTTAGTATCGGTACCGCTTCCCTGGATTGAGCCTGTCTCCTTAGTCTTTCCCGACTCAGCCTTTATAACAAACTTAATATTGTAAGCCTTCGGAACACCCGAAGCCACAAGTGTATAATTTCCCGATCCCTCCGAAACTGCAGTAACCGTTGCGCTTCCGTCATCATAATCCGTTCCCATGCTCTGATAGTAGGAATATATAGCCTGCGCATCAGCAACACCGAGCTTTTTGAGTGAAGCATCCGAACCAAGGAAAGTTGTTGCATCCGACTGATTGGATACATAGGCATGCTCTATTATCATGCCCGGGATACCTCTTCTTCTTGTCTCATTTATAACAGTGTAATAATCCGAGGTTTCTCCTGTAGGATACGTATCTCCGTCCGTTGCATTTCTGGTAAATACACCCCTTCTGTTGAGTCCGAGTGCCGCAAGGTTATTAATTATCTTATTGCCGAGAAGTTCTCCTGCCTCATGTGCATAATAATTATAACTGCTGCCGTTCGGTATCCATACCTCGGAACCGTATGCGGTTGTTCCTGTTGAAGAATTATTGTGAATACTTATAAAAAGATCTGCACCGTAGCTTGCTGCTATCTCGGCACGCTCTCCAAGCCCCGGCTTGGTATTGTTATCATATCTTGTCATATATACGGTTAAACCGTAGCTTTCAAGCTCAGCCTTACATGCCTGAGCTATCTTTAAATTCATATCTCTTTCTATGTAAGCAACTCCGTTATATGTACGTGTTGCACCTGTATCCGAACCGCCGTGGCCGGGATCAAGAACGATTACAAAATTGCCCGATGCCGCTTTTCCAAAATCAATCTCGGTTATCTCAGCCGATATATCATCGGTATATCCAAGCTCATCAATAGCCTTGAATATATCATCGGCTGTTATGGTATCTCCTGTCACGTCATTATAAACGACGCCCTCTACATCCTCTGCTATGCCCTCATTTTCATCCACGAGCCATCCGTAAGGAGATACATCAACGCTGACATTTACACCAAATGCCGCATCTATGCCTGTTGCAAAAAGATCAATGCTTTCCGTATTATTATCAATTAATATATCAATTGATGAAAGTGTGTAAACACCATCCGACAAAGCAGCCGTATCAATGTAAAACAAAGCATACTCGCTGTCCAAAGCGGATGCGTTAACCTTATAAGCATTACCCTGATTATCACTGTAGTTAAGAATTACATCAGAAGGCTTTTCACCCTTCAATCCAACGAGAACAAACTGCTCCTCTCCCGGGACAACAAAATTGCTTCCAATTACGAGATATTCTATGTAATCACTATACTCTGCGCCCACTTCATTTGAAATTTCTTCAAGCTCCTCAGGAGTATCCGGATCATCATCTTCCGAAGTCTCATCAAAAGCGTCATCCGCATCAAGCTCATCCAAATCAGATGCCTCAGCATCTAAGGCTTCATCAGACCTTGCTTCATCTGTCTCGATAAAAGCTTCGGTCGTTAAAGCATCATCTTCGCTTACGGTTTCAGCCTGACTGTTATCAGATAAGCCCGTTCCGGCTGCCAAAGGAGTATATCCTCCGTATGAAAGTATCATACATATACACAGCAGCGCTGCAAGTAATCTTTTTCTTGTTTTCATTGGTTTCTTTTCCTTTCATCCTTACTAATATATATTTTGAAAGCCATAGCATTCTTCATCTATGAGCGTTCCGTTCTTATCAAAGACTCTGAACAAAGTCCAGTAATATCCGTATTCCGGCTGCCATATGGTCCATAGCGCATTTCCTTCGGAAACACCGCATTTTCCTGTTGTATATGTCCATGCCGGAAGTCCCTGTGCGAGCAACGTACAATCAAGTATAAGCATCTCATATCTGTATGACTGGTTAGGATTATCATAGGATTCGACTCCTATCAGATATCCTCCGCCCTCTCCGGTATATGACATCTGGCACTTGCCCTTTATGTACGGATGTGTCTCTACTCCTGTTGAAATCTGAATTAAAGAAGCCTCTTCATTTCCGACCACTCTCGCATAGCATACCAGCACATAATTGCCATAGGTAGCAGGCTTCCAGTTAATCCATTCGTTATTCTTTGTCCAAGGACTTACCTCAAACCATCCGTTCGGGGATTCTTCGTTGAAAGCAAGCCATCTGTACTCTACATCCGCACTGCTTTGTGACTTCTTGGTAACACAGCCCGCAACCACAGTCGGAGACGTACTGCTTACAAATATTCCTTCCGCGCTAACCGTAGCATCGGTCAACGGATTTGTCTTTACCGATGTTCCCGTACTTGCATCACTTGCATTATAATCGCCTGACGCTGCCTTTCTTGCATAAAATGTATAATACGTACTGTATTTCAGACCGGTAAATGTAGGTGACTTCTGCCAGTTGACCTTATCCTTTGAATACTCACATCCGCTTATGGTATTAAGCGTAACGCTTGTAGCCGTCTTGGAAGCAACCGTCGGTGCCGATGGTGCTGTCAGCTTTTTTGTTTCGGTTCTTACGGTGGTACCCGCACTTGCATCACTTGTCAGATAATATACCGTTCCCACCATTCTTATATAAAACGTATATGATGTTTCCGGTGAAAGCCCTGAAAATACATTTGACCTCTGCCAGTTAGTTTTATCCTTTGAATATTCATATGTAAAAATACCCGAATCGTCAGGCTCAGCAACCGTTACCGTCGTCGGAGTTATGCTTTCTATATCAGGTGCCGAAGGCGTACCAAACTTGTCATAGCAGATAATGTTTCTGGTATCCTCATAGGCACCGTCCTGACTCCTTACGGTTAATTTTGTTTTGCCCGGATTTGCTCCGGACGCCAAGATCCGTATGCTGTCTCAGCTCAGGGAGCAGGTCGAGATTGTCA
>CALGGL010000299.1 GCA_937915975.1 uncultured Lachnospiraceae bacterium
GTGACTGGAGTTCAGACGTGTGCTCTTCCGATCTACATATCTAAGAATCACACAGGCTATAAGCGGCGAAAAGATTCCAAGCAGGTATAAAAAGTTAGAAACCTCAGTTAAGTTATGCTTTACTAAGTATCCGTCCTTCTTTAAATAAAATGCACCCGTTACATACATAATTCCAAAAGATATTATAACATACAAAAGAATTTGAATGACTGTTTTTTTTCTGGCAGGCTCCAAATTATTTACATTTTTTTCTGTAATTATATTTTCCGTACTACGCATCATACTCCTCCGTTCCCTTTAGATAAAGCTTACAGGATATGCGATATGAAAGATAATAAAGCAATACAATAATATGCGGTAAAAATGTCGCAATAAGAAGCTTTGGTGCCGCCATATCAAGAAGCCTAGCCGTTATCGCCTCACCGTTTATGTACTTTGATATATCAGGATTATCCTTAAGCCGCTTAAAAAACTCTACCATGCCTGATATATCTCCAAACAATGCATATAAAATCACAAAAAAGAAAACTGATAAAAGCACCGCAACCTTAACATTTGTTCCTCTGCCACTTCCATATCTTATGATAAATGGGAGCTCCAAAGCCTCATAAGCTATATTTACAAAAAGAAGCATCATATAAATAATGGTATTATCCGTATGAATGCCTGTTATCAGCGAGATTAATACATCAAAGCAAAAACATATAACAACTCCCGTTGATGCAATCATAAATATTAGTGTATACCTTGATGCCACCAGACCTTTTTCCGTAAGCGGTGTAGATGTACCAAAATAACTCCACTTTCTTCTTTCATCAATCCCGCAAACCTTACCTTGCAGGAAGAAAACCATAAGAATCACAAGCATTGCAAGGCACATTGATATATTATTTGTATCAAGGCCAAACTCTTTGGAAAACAGCAAATCATTCTTTGACAAAAGAACAGCCACGATAGCAACAATCACCATAAACAAATATACACCCAGACATAAGAATATGTTTTTTCTTTCTAAATATAAATCCTTCTTTATAATGCCGCGCACCCTACAATCACCTCACATCTATGCCTTTGTTCCATAGCTTTTAGCTGCCTTACATGAACCGTAAAAGCTAGCACATGCCGTAACAATAACAAGAATAATCATAATCCATATATATTTTAAGGAAAAACCAGTCACTATATCATAGATACCTTCATAATCACCTTCACCAAGTGCGTCACCTGCTCCCGATTTTACGATAAACATAAAAAACAAAAGCATCAAAATAATCATCATCACCATTCCGATAAAGGAAATAACACTTGACTTTCTAAATCTGATAAATAAAAATGCCGCCAAAAGCTCTGCTATAAGAAAAATTCCGCAAAGAAAAGCTATAACTGCAATGTCTCCTTTGCTTAAGGTGGTATGGCTCACTGCATTTGATATAAAAAGATTTATAAATCCAAGCAGAATACCACATACAAACAAAATAAACATTGAGATATATTTTGCTGCGATAAATTTAACCATTTTCAAAGGTGTCGTATTTAAATATTTATTAAAGCCTGCGGAATAATCTGAACAGATCACACGTATGATTCCGCTTACATCCATACAGGCAAAGAACACCATAAAAGCAAGTCCCAGTCTCACATAAGGAAATATCATATCAAGATTTTCGGTGGAAACATACTTTGCTATATTTCCGCATCTTGCACTAAGCAAAACCAGATTTCCTATAAGAATAAAGACAAGGATGGTGATAAAGCAAATCCTGATGGTCTTTCTTCCCAGATAAAATTCTCTCATAATAAGATTCTTCATAAGCTTTCTCCACTAAATCATCTCGCCTGTCGGCTCGATGGAGTTTCTCGTCAAAGTGTCGCCTGCGCAAGCGCATCGACACCTTTCCTCGTTTTAAACCAAGAATACCATTATTTCATCAAGTGTAGTCTTATCAACTACCATATCAGTGTATTTTTCTGCTGCCTTGCGCCTATCGGCTACAAGCATTTCCACTCCATAATCCGTGTGTCTTATGCCTATGTAATCAGCACTATCAACACTCTCAAATTCAGCCTTACCACATTTAATAATTCCGTAGTTATCCAAAATCTCGTCCTTGTATCCGCTTAAAATAATCTTTCCCTTATCAATAAAGGTCACCATATCGGCAATCTTTTCAAGGTCGGAGGTTATATGCGTGGACATAAAGATTGTATTATTCTCATCCTGAAGATACTCCATGAAAATATCCAGTATCTCATTTCTTACAACCGGATCAAGACCTGTGGTCGCCTCATCCATGATTAGAAGCTTTGCGTGATGTGAAAGCGCCACCGCTATCTGAAGCTTCATCTTCATACCCTTGGAAAACTTCTTAAATGCCTTTTTTGACGGAAGTGAAAATATATCCAGATAATTAAAAAATACCTTTTCATCCCAATTCTTGTATATGTCACTCATAACCTTTGACAGTATCTTTGCATTTAAATCCTCGTTAAACGGAAGTTCATCAAATACGGCAGCAAGATTTTCCTTAACCTCTGTCTCATTTTTTAAATTATCAAGGCCAAACAGCTTAATCTCGCCCTCGTCCCTCTTAACAATATTTAAAATTGCATTAATTGTGGTGGACTTACCTGCTCCGTTTTGTCCGATAAAGCCCATAATGCTTCCCTTCGGAACCTTAAAACTCACGTTATCTAACGTAAATCCATCATATTTTTTAGTAAGGTTATTAACCTCAATCGCATATTCAAAATCCTGCATAAGAACCTCCGTAAAGCTTGTTATATATCTTTTAGTTTAATTTCACTATGTTACCAAAATTGTATATATCGTATATATACAATACAACATTGTTATATGGTTGTCAATAGAGAATACAAATAATGTCTTATTCATAAAAATAGGAAACAGCATTGGGGCTGTTTCCTATTTTACATATATAATTTAAATATTAAATTAAAAATCAATCTCATATTCTAAAAACCGTCTGGATTCCTTTTTCACCTCATTTGTAATACTAATACTTTCATTAACCTTAATCTTTTTTAACACTGCATCTATTTTCACTGCATCACTTTCTTTGATACCTGACGAATTACTCATATTAATCATAAATTTATGGTGCTTAAGTGAGTCTTGCATTCTCATAGAAATAAGGTTTTGTATGCTGGAATCCTTTTGTAAATATTTTAATCTCGGTTCAATCGGTTCGTGCCCATCACACTCCATTTCTGCTGCAATTTCCACAGTAGAGAAGTCATTTGAAGAAAATGATCTGGACAAATCAGTTGACGCTTTTGCCTTATTTGCTGCTCCAACTTTCATATTTTCTTTAATTTTTTTGTTTACTAAAGATACATTTTGTTCCTTGTATGTAACCCGAAAATGTTTTGCTCCTAAATCTTGAGCTATTTTCTGCAATTCATTTATTCTGGCAACCTTTAAAAATGAAAAATATTCTTCCAATGCAATATATCTATCCCTATCAGTTGGATCAACATAATAAAATTCATATGTGGCATCAGGGAATAACGATATTCCAAATTTATCTATATTATTATGGTATATATTTACATACGTTAAATCGTTTTGATTAGAATAATGACCTATTGAACCCTTGCAAACCTCACTTTCCAATCTTTTTTTATCAATTTCACAAACTCTAATAAGCTTTGACAAAGAAAATGAAGCGCCATCAATATCCTCTTCAAAAAAAGGTTGTAACGTTTTTTCTTCCTTTTTTCTTGATCTTATATCCGCAGATTTTTTAACAGATTCCGCTTTTTTCTTTACAGCACTGCCAACATTTCCCGCAACTTCAGATACATCTTTAAAATCAAATTTACCATCATCATTTTGGTCCATTATTTTAACAGCTTTGTTTTTTGCCTTTACTAAAAAATTATCTTTATTTTCATCCTTATTTGCGCTATTCATATTAATCCTCCGCCAATTACAAATTTACAAATTGCAATTTTAGTAAAACTTATTATGAACAATTATATCAAACACATATAATTTACGCTATATATTTCTATATAAATCAACAAATCTAAATTTCTTTAATCGCATTTACTACCTTAAATGTATTCTTAATCCCATACACCTTAGCCTGTTTTTTTATTTCCTTCTTATTAAGTCCGTCACTGTCAATAAGTATTCCGTCGACACCGCATAAGTCTGCAATTTTAACATCACTTCTTATCTCGTTACCTACCATAACAGACTTGGACTTATCAAGCTCCTCGTCATTTATTAGCCTTAATAAAAATTCTTTATCAGGCTTCATTATGCCATAATCCGACGATATGTACATCTTATCAAAATATCTGTCAAGGCCGAGCATACTTATCTCCGGTTTGGTAAATATCGCCTGGGCATTTGAAAGAAGATAAAGTCTGCATCCCTTTTTCTTTAATTTATCTAATGTTTCTAAAGTATCGGGA
Source organism: uncultured Lachnospiraceae bacterium (assembly GCA_937915975.1). GTDB lineage: Bacteria > Bacillota > Clostridia > Lachnospirales > Lachnospiraceae > Coprococcus_C. The sequence goes on from CALGGL010000299.1 coordinate 4,444, forward strand.
TATAATTTGATATACTTTCTTGATAGTGTACGAAAAGCATTTGCCATAAATTCAGACCAGACAACTTCATTTTCCGGAACCCTCACATTTCCGGAAGATGCTTCTTTCAAAAGGCGAAGGAATACGCGTTCAAGCTTTATCTCCGGATATTCGCAGCCTGTCTTTTTCTTTAATATATCTCTTTCCTCTCGGTCAAGCCTTATATATGCCTTACGAAGCTGCTTAGGCTTGTATATCGCGCCATAAGCTGCATATAGCTTTGCAAGCTTCTTCCATAATGAAGTTTTCATTTCATCAGTTTTTATGTCAACCAATGTTCCGTACAAATCAAAGATATAATTTTCGTATTTCATGATATTCCTTCCTCTTTATTTACCAGCCTCGTATTTCAAAAAAAGATAAGATTAATTGCGATCTTTAGACAGTCCACACTGCCCATAAAGGAATATTTACAAGCCATTCCTCTTTGCGATAGTTTGACATTGATGTTCTTACGGCATATTTAGGATTATATTTTCCACTGAATAATCTAAGACTTTTTGCTTTTAAATTTTCTTCAGCCTTAACCTCAATCGGAATTATATCCTCATCCTTTTGAATCATAAAATCTATCTCTCCTTCAGATTTTGTTTCTGTAAAGTAATACGGAGTAAATGGCGTCTCCGAAATTAATTCCTGTAAAACATACTGTTCAGTTAATGCGCCCTTAAATTCCGTAAATATTTTATTTCCGTCAAGAATTGTTTTCACACTCAAATCACTCATAGCTCCAAGAAGTCCAACATCTAAACAATACAATTTAAAAGCACTGAAATCTACATAAGATTTTAACGGTATAAATGGTTTTGTAACATTGTTTACCTTATAAATGAGTCCGCAATTTAACAACCATTCTATAGCAAGCTCATAATCCTTTGATCTTGCCCCCTTTTTTATATGTCCAAAAAAGAATTTCTTATTCTCTTTTGCCAACTGTGTTGGTATCGAATTCCACACCATACTAAGTCTTGGAAGTTCATCATTTGGAGTATGCTTTCCAAAATCCTTTTCATAAAGAGAAATTATATCTTTTTGTAAGTCTCTTATTTCGATAAAATCTCTATTTTCAATAAAATTATTAACAACCTCCGGCATTCCTCCGACATAATAATAATGCTTGAGCATATCTACTATATTGTCACGAACGCTATTTAATGCTTCAAAATTTCCATTATCAATTTGCTCAACCCACATATCCTTCCCTAGTGCCAACATAAACTCTCTAAACGAAAGCGGATATATATTAAGCAATTTTACCTTACCAACCGGAAAAGAAATTCCTTCATGTATGGAAACACCCAACAAAGAACCTGCAGCTATAACTGCATACTCCGGTGCATCTTCACAAAAATACTTTAATGCCGTAATCGCTTTTTTATTTTCTTGAATTTCATCAAAAATAATCAATGTATCTTCAGAATTTATTCTTATACCTGAATAAATAGAAAGCTCCATAAGGATTCTGTTTATATCATAATCCTTTTCAAATAGGCCTTTAAGAGCATCTGCATTATCAAAATTAATATAAACGGTATTTTTAAAGAATCTTTTTCCAAATTCTTTCATAATCCATGTCTTGCCTACTTGTCTGGCACCCATAATTATAAGCGGTTTTCTTGATCTTGAATTTTTCCATTCTAATATTTTATTCATAATATCCCGTTCCATAACATATTCTCCTGATTTCTTTAATATATTAGATATATTTTACTCTTTTTGATAATTTATACATTTTTTCTGACGAATTTATTATGTTATATTACACTTTTTCTGACGAATTTATTGTTTTATATCGCACTTTTTCTGACGAACTTCAAATATACACTATCATATTATATATAAAAAAGCAACAAAAAAGTGTAATTGATTTTTTCGGCAAAATCAACATCTAATTGTTGTTTTTACCGAAGAAAATTAAATACACATTTATAAATAAATTATATATCATATTTATTATTATATGTACCTGTCCTGTCCCGGATTTTCCAACAAAAGCTTAAGATACTTCTCAGGCTCATTTTTTAGCTTTACCATCATATCAAAGGTATCTAAAACTATCGTCTCTTTGTTGCCATCCCACTCTCTGCCGGACGGATAATCCTTGCCTAAGTCCCAGTGAATTTCAGCAACTCTCAGATTATAAAAATATATATCCGTTAGACCGTACTCCTTATATTTATAATCATCCTTAAAGGTATGGTTATCAAGGTAATACATAAATTCTGCCATAAGCCCTTCATCCTTAAGAAGCTCTGACCAAAGATTTGCTATATACTCCTTTGATTTACCTGTATATTCACCCAAAGCATAGAGGATTTCCATAGCCTTTATCCTTCTGCCGTCAAGTATGATATTTCCACTCATATTATCAACTTCCTTAATCTTATCGAAAAAATAATCTCACTATTAATCTTATGCACAATCCAACAACAAAATTGATATCATAACCAAAACCAACATCAATGTCTATCAGCTTCAAGCTTTGCCTTTTTTGCATGCTCAACGTATACCTTGGCATTTGTCTTTATATCTTCCATCTCCGCTTCAGTAATACTTCTTATAACCTTTGCAGGATTACCATAAACCATCGAACCGCTCGGTATATGCATCTTTCCGGTAACAAGTGCACCTGCACCGATTAAGCAGTTATCTTCTATAACCGCGTCATTTAAAATTATAGCTCCCATACCAACGATTACATTATCGCCGACTGTACAGCCATGCACGATAGCACTGTGACCTACAGTGACACCGTTTCCTATCTTAAGCTTGTGTCCCCTGTCCACATGAAGGCAAGCCAAATCCTGAATATTGGTATTATCTCCTATTATTATTGTATCACTGTCGCCCCTTATAACCGCATTGTACCAGACACCGCAATTTTTACCTATGGAAACCGAGCCGACTATCTGTGCTCCCGATGCTATAAATACTGATTCATCAATTATTATATTATTCATAATATCCAACCTTTTTTATTTTCGTTAATTTATATCTAATTTTTTTGCTTACTGCTACCCTGTAATTATTTATAATAATATCCCTCAACATAAAAAAACGCAAGTTAACGTTGCAGTTTTTATAAAAACTAAAAAATATGCAACGTTAAATCTCATTTTTATTGTTATGGCTTTAATATAGATAACACAGATAAAATAATTTTTGTAACCAAATTGTTTTTCCAATCGTATACTTAGTGAAAGGCTTTTCAAAACAATAAAACAAGGTTAAAATACCTGATAAGAAGCGCATTAAAAGAGGTAATACATATGAGAGAACCTGTGGAAAATTTAATAAAGCAATATCAAAAGCACCTGTTTGCCACGGCCTTCAGTATATGTGGAAATGCTTCGGACGCGGATGATGTGGTTCAGGATACATTTTTAAAGTATCACCTAAGCAAAAAGGAGTTTTCATCACCGGAGCACATAAAGGCATGGCTTATAAGGGTAGCTATCAATAAATCAAAGGATATTAACCGCTCATTTTGGAAGCAGAAAAGTTCCTCAATTGATGATTATGTTGAAACACTTACGGTATCCGATGAAGAAGACAGATCACTTTTAAGCGAAGTGTTAAAGCTTCCTTACAAGTATCGTATCGTGATTCATCTTTATTACTACGAGGAGTATTCTGTGTCGGAGATTGCAGGGATTCTTAAAATTACGGAAAGCAATGTTAAGGTAAGGCTTTCAAGGGGAAGAAGCCTTTTAAAAGAAAACATTCAGGAGGAATGGGTTTATGATTAATCAGGAAAGATATAAAAATATATTTGATTCAATTGACAGCAGCTCTGAAATCACATTGGATTCACTGAACAAGAGGAATCATGAATTAAAGAAAAAGAGACTTCGTAATTCACTCTACTCTCTTGCTGCATTTGCTACTCTTTTCTTAGGTTCAAATGCGGTTTCCTACGCAAAGACCGGTGAATTCTGGGTAGCCTCCGCATTTAACTTCAAAACAGGAAGCGGTATGGAGGTTACGATTGATAACACCTCACCGGATAAAACCAAAACAACCATCAATTATGATGATGCCAATGCCAAGGATTACTATTCTGTCGAAGACGGAAGACTCTACTTTGTATTTAATGACATCAAGCAGGATATAACCGATGAATGCAGTGAGGACGATTATTTTAAATACGAATATACCGACCAGGATTCCTATAGACATGTCATCATAGTCGGCGGAACCGTAGATAATCCGGGTTGGGCAGAATTTATGTTTGATAAATACGGAAATTATATATTCAACAATATGAACGTTAAATGTGATAATAACGAGAACTATGAGGAAATATCCGCCACTTACATTACTGATGATTCAGATGATTCAGATGATTCAGATGATTCCGGAAATTATGAGGAGGATTTCTATGTTGAAGAATACTCCGATGGCGTAGATGACGACATAACCAATTACGAAGTCTATGAGTACAACGAAGACGGAGAAATCAACGAAATAATCTCAATGTCAGGAGAACCAAAATGGCTGATAGATGCTGAATATTCACTGGGTATCCCAACCGGCATTCCAGAGCTTGATTTCGAAGAATAAATATAATCAATAACAATGTGACAAGTGTGTTATAGGACAGGCACCTTGTCACATTTTATTATATATAATAATGATATAATAATAATTCCCTTCAAGAAATATATATCTCCAGACATAAACGATACAAATTTTTTTTCTTTCTATGAGCATAGTTATTTATATTCCCAAATAAAAATAGGTACACCTTCAAAAGAAATCACCGTCCAAATAAAAACATATCAATATTCATTATGTATAAAAGATAATTCCTTAATATATAATTATAACACTTCATCCTCATATAAAAATAGCGGTGAAGAAATAAGTCCATCATATACAGGAGATTATAAAAAAGGACTTTCTTCAAAAGAAATTTTTATATTCGGAACAGAGAATATCAAAGCAGAAAATATAAATTTTATGTTAAAGTAAAGATAATAAATGAATCAGATTGATATCTGTATCAATCGTAGATGGAGCGAAAAAGTTGTAAATAACTACGACAACCGCTCCAACACAAAACAAAAAGCTTAACACTTCAGAAAGTGTTAAGCTTTTTTAATTTTCTTCATCCCAATCTAATTCAATTACATTATTACATTCAGGACAAATTATTTCTTTATTGGTCTCATCAATATATGCTCCAAATTCGAAATTACAATATGGACATACAATATCAAAATCTCCATAATCTTCATCATATATATCACTATACAAATCTTTTATTTTCTCATCAATATCATCAAGTTTATTTTCATGCTCTTTTTGCTTTTCTTCTAATTTCTTTATTTTCTCTTCTTTATAATCTGCAATTTCTTCTATTTGTTTTTTATCAATTTCATTTTGGCGTTTTAATTCATTAATATTATCAGGAGATGCAATAATTGCCGCATCAGTACGAATCAAATGGTTAGCATAACCATTGTTTATTTCCACAACATCTCCACGTTTACCTTTTCCTTTAACATCTTGAGTTAATATTACTTTCACAATCTCTTTATCCTTTCCTTCATCTATATCATCTAATATACTTTTAAGTTCTCTTACAGTTTCTTCGATAGTAGTATCTTTTAATTGCACAGCCGCATTATTAAAATGTCCTCCACCACCCAGTATTTCCATTATGACTTGAACATTTTCTTCGCCTAAGCTACGAGCACTAATACCTATTTCATCATTTGGGATTCTACCTATACAGAAACCTGCTTTAAATGTATCTACAATCAAGCCTTCAA
>CALGGL010000300.1 GCA_937915975.1 uncultured Lachnospiraceae bacterium
AATGTTTTGATTTTCCATCCTGCAAAAATAGTTGTTGCTTCTGTTACGGTATCGGCATCAAAATTCCATTTATTTGTGCAGGCAGCTTCTTTATACCATCCGGTAAAATCATAGTCTGTCGAAGATAAATCATCAGGTTTTGTAACCTTGCTATCTTCTGCTACAGTCTGCGATGCCGGAGCTGTTCCGTGTCCGTTTTCGTCAAATGTTACTTCATAGCTTCTTTTTGCTACAGTTAATTGATAGCTTGCGGTTTTGGTTGCATAAGTATATGTATTACTGTCTGTTACCGTAGCAGTTATATTTGCCTCACCATAGCTTACGATTGTTACTTCTCCGGTTGTAGCATCTACGATTGCAACATCCGTATTATCTGATGCATAGCTAACTGCTCCATCTCCTGTATTTGTAAGAGCATTTGTAAATGCTGCATCGCCGTTTGACTTTGATACATTTGCCTGTGCATAGCTTATTGTACCGGCTATTTTATTTACCGTAACTACACATGTTGATATTTTGTCATCAGCAGTATCATTCGTTCCGTTGGTTGCCGTGACAGTGATGTTTGCTGTACCTGCCGCAACAGCGGTAACAAGGCCCCCGTCACTCACGGTGGCAACAGCAGTGTTACTGCTCGACCATGTCACGCTCTTGTCCGTGGCGTTCTCTGGTTTGACGGTAGCAGCCAGCGTCTCCGTGTCGCCCACTGAAAGAGTTGTCTCGGTCTTGTTTAGTTCTACACCTGTCACAGCGACACTGGCAAGTCCCTTGGAAAAGTAGAATGTTACATTGCTATATGGATCATCGAGAGAAAACACATCGCCATTATACAACATGCTCCATGCGCTATATGTTCTAAATGGGGTTGATGTCTGTTCTCCAGTTTTACCATTTGATGTCCACTTAAGGTTATCTCCATCCTTGGCATAGACTACTACCCAGTAAGTAGTCGGGCAGTTGACAGCGGCTCCGAAAGCCTGTGCATCAGCCAGTGTGATATTTGTGATATCTACGGGAGGGGTATCGTACCCACTACCACTATAACTGCCTGCATCCATATAGGAATACTGCTGGCATATCACGTTGGCTTGGGTGACTTCGGTGCCACCTCCTGCCGCATACGCCGTCAAGCTCATTCCCGGCATCAGCCCAACGAACATCGCCAGCGTGAGCAAAAAGGCGAGCAGCTTTCTTCCTGTTTTTCTTTTCTGTTTCATGTTAATTCCTCCTCGTTTTTCAAATAATTCTGCATCTCATCATTCCATACACAAAAAAAATCCTTCAATCATCTCGAAGGAGTTGGTTTTCGCCTTATTACCTCTTGAGACAATCTTTCGCCTCAGAGGTCTTTCGCCTCAGAGGTCTTTCGCCTCAGAGGTCTTTCGCCTCAGAGGTCTTTCTTTAAAAAGTTTCGTATAAATTTGCTTATTTGTCAACACTTTTTTATACAAAAATATTGCTAAAATATAATAGCATATTTTCAAAATAATTAAGCAATTTTCTTATATTTCTTATCACAGAAAGTATTATAACACATAAGGTGTAACAAATCTGCCACAAATACAGTTCTTCACCTTTTATCTGCTTACTTCAACAGGCACATTATACATCCTTATATTTTCCTCTACATATTCATCAACTTCCTGCCTTTCGTATTCGTCAAGTTCCTTATCTTTATTCTCCAGCAATTTATTAATGATATAAAGAGCCGATGCAAGAGTTCTGTCCTTGATTATGTATCTGTAATACTTAACTCCACCCTGTACAAACGCATATCCCTCTGTCTTTATGCCGAGCTTTGCAAATTCATCATAATAATATAAGAACTTAGCATAGCAATCTTCTGCATACTGTGACATTTTTTCTAAATCGAGTGTACTTGCATCAAAGGTAAATATCGCCTTTGCGTCCCATACTCTCTCATATACACCTACACATTCAAGCTTAATGCTTGACCTTGCTATATCTGTCAATACATTTAGCATATCTGAATACTTCTTTAATTTAGGTGTATCTTTTTTAATCTTCTTGGACGGATAATTCTTCGGTAACTCTTCTTCAAAATATATGCTCTTTGAAATTCTATCCATAACCAAAGTGTTTTCAAGTTCGGAAGATAAATCATTTATTCTTTGTTCCATCATCTTCTTGGTTGCATCATCTTTAATTAATGATGATGCAGTCTTTACGCTTTCAATCTCTTCCTTTTTATCTGCCCAGTCTTTTATAAAGTCCATTAAATCAGGATTATCAAATTTTATGGATATTGTATCCTTTATATATTTACCCTCGCTATCCTTTTCTCCGGTAAACCTGATATTGCCCCATTCTCCGATACTATAAAGCCACGGATAGACATCAACGGAATTATCAATACTGTAATCCATAAGTGCAGCAGGACTTATATGCAGTGCCAAAGCTACACTTTCAACCTGCTCTTTTTTTGGTTTTCTTTCATCCGACTCATACTTTCTTATAGTGCTAACTGATATATGAGATAATTCCGCAAGGCTTTCCTGTCCCATTTTCTGTTTTTCTCTGTAATACTTCAACTTCTGTCCAAAAGTCATAATCTATTTCCCTCTTTTTTAAAAGTCTGTCAAATGTTTACAGCACAATTATAACACACATTAAGTGATAATAGTACACTTTAATTTATATTTTTTCAAAATGTTAAAATTTTGATTGACATTAATACAATTTGTGTCAAAATAAGATTAACACATTTTGTATTATTCTTATTTTGATATAAGTTTAAAATGTGTAAAGCACATCAGAAAGGAGGAACTGATTATGGATAAAATACTTGAAACCTACGACGATATTTTACTTCCTGAGGATTTGCAGGAAATTCTTCATACCGGAAGAAATACCGTCTACACTTACTTATCAAAAGGTATTATTAAGTCAATCCGCATAGGCGGTAAGTACAGAATCCCTAAGCTCTATCTTATTGAGTTTCTTTATCCCAATAAGCCCGGGCTTTTGGAAAAAGAGGCAGGTGATTAATTATGGCAAGACCTAAAAAAGATGGTAATCGTGCTACGGGTATATATGGTAAGCATGGTTCATTGTACGTAGTATTAAGCCATACTATCATCAGTGACGGACAAAAGAAATATAAAAACGAATGGATTAATACCAATCTTGCCGATACAACTGCCAACATTAAGAAAGCATCAGAGATAAGAGAGATTATTTTAGGACAAAAGTCCAATAAAGTATCTGTAGATAAAAATATCACTATGTCAGATTACATAGATATATTTCTCTCTGAAAAGCAAAGAGAAGTCGCTGATACAACCTATTCCGGTTATTACAACAGGTCAAGGCACATATCAGACTTCTTCAAAAAAATAAAGGTTAAGGATATTCACAAACACGATATAGAGGTCTTTTTGGATACACTTCTTATAGAAAAGAACCTTGAAGCCCGTACAGTAAAAGATATAAGGAGATTATTTCATCTCATTATGAATAAAGCTGTCGAGGATGGAATAATTGTGATCAATCCTGTAAAAGACCTTAAGCTTAATAAAAATTTATTAGCAGAACATTCAAAAGCACAAATTGATGATGATTTTTTCTCATATGATGAAGCTATACTATTTTTAGATAAAGCAAAAGAGCATCCTTTATATAACCTATTTTACTTTACATTATTCTTTGGACTGCGAAGAAGTGAAGTCTTAGGGTTAAAATGGAGCTGTATTGATTTTAGAAATAAGACAATGAACATAACCCATACGGTTACCAAAGGTACAACCATTAACCGTCTAAACACAACCAAGACTGAAACAAGTCAGCGTTTTTATCCTCTTAGCGATACACAAATTGATTTATTAGAGAATTTGAAAAAAATTGAAAATGAAAATAAAAGGCTTTGTGGCAACTGTTATAAAGATAACGACTACATATTCAAGCACATAGACGGAAGTCTTTTTTATCCGGATTATCCGTCAAAAGCCTTTTTAAAAATTATAAAAGCCAACCCTGACCTACCACAACACATTACATTTCACGGATTACGTAAATCCTGCGTATCAATCTTAGTACACGAGGGATACGATATAAAAAGCATACAGAACTGGGTAGGACATGCGGACATTGATACAACCTTAAAGATATATACTAAGATAAAAAATATAGATGCTAAGAAAGAGATACTTGATGGCATGTCTAAGAAACTTCATTCATAAGAATTTTATTAAAAAAGGCTTAAAATAGTCTTTCTCAAAAGTTAGTTTTTTGAAAATTATCAAAATTCTTAGACAAATTCTTAGACAAATAGGGGTTTTTGAAAAACCCGATTTTTCAAAAACCCCCATTTTAAGCCAATCGATGCGACAGGATTCGAACCTGCGACCTCTGCGTCCCGAACGCAGCGCTCTACCAAGCTGAGCCACGCATCGCTTTCAGTTTTTATTTTTTAAAACCGCCCTTGAATCATAATAAGTTCAAGGGCGGCAGATTATATGAATTAATCAACAACGTATGGCATAATTGCTACGTGTCTTGCTCTCTTGATTGCAACTGTTAAAGCTCTCTGATGCTTAGCGCAGTTACCGGTAATTCTTCTTGGAAGAATCTTGCCTCTCTCTGAGATGTACTTTCTTAACTTGTTAACATCCTTATAATCTATTACAGCGTTCTTCTCTGCACAGAATACACAGACCTTTTTTCTTCTTCTCATAGGTCTTCTCTTCATAGGAGCATCTGCGCGATCGCCGCTCTTCTCTGTCTTATTATAAGCCATTTCATTTACCTCCATAATTGATAGTCAATCTTTTCAGATGACTTGTTTCTTTTTACTTGAATGGTAAATCGTTCTCTATTCCCTCAGGAATACTCATAAATCCTTCTGCACTTGCATTTGACGGTTCAGGTCTGTCTGCAGCCTGATAGCTTGCGCCACCATCACTTGAACCCTTGCTTTCAACAAACTCATGGTCTTCAACAACTACATCTGTAGTATATACCTTGTTACCATCCTTGTTGGTGTAGCTTCCGGTCTGAATTCTACCGGTTACGGCAATCTTTGTTCCCTGCTTTAAGTATTTCTCAGCGAACTCACCGTTTCTGCCAAATGCCACACAAGAGATAAAGTCAGCACTTTGATCACTGTTTGTATCTCTTCTTCCACGTCTGTCAACTGCTAATGTATATCTTGCTATTGCCAAAGGCTCTGCACCTTGAGAATATCTAACATCCGGATCACGAGTCAAACGACCGATTAATATTACTCTGTTCATAGGAATACCCCCTTACCAATCCTACTCTGCGTCTTTTCTAACACAAAGATATCTGATAACAGATTCCATAATACGAACATTAGCCTCAACCTGGGCAGGACTGTCAGTGTTTCCATCGAACTGAATAAAGTAGTAATAGCCTTCCTTCATCTTCTGAATTTCGTAAGCTAATCTCTTCTTACCCCATTCTTCGACGTCAGTAACAGTACCGCCGGCTTTCTCGATAATGGCCTTAGCCTTATCAACAACCTGGGCTCTAGCGTCATCTTCAATCTTTGCACTAACAACCAACGCTAATTCATACTTGTTCATGTTATTGCACCTCCTTATGGTCTGATGGCCAACGGTCTTTTTTTCTGCCCCATGCAGAACTTTCGCCGTTAGCAAGGAATATATAAAAATATATCACAGAGATTCATATTATCATATGAAAATCAAAATATCAAGGAAATTTTTACTAAAATTCATAAAATCTTAATATCCTGTTTATTGACACCTGCGCGAAAAATATATATGATTTTCTTATCAGATTACTGACAGATATTTTAATTTGAATTTTACATTTACACAAGGAGATAAAATATGGATTTTAATCATATCAACACATATATAAACCAGCTTCAGGATGACTTTATAAGAAACGGTCTTATGTCCGATGAATTTCTTGATTTTATGAACGAAAATAAGCTCCCTATGGATCAGTTTTTTTCATATTATCGCTGTGCCATAATGGAGATAGAAACCAAGTTTAATGTATTAAATGAACAGTTTTCACTTCGCTATGACAGAAATCCCATCGAGAGCATAAAGACAAGAATCAAATCTATGGACAGCCTTATCCGCAAGGTACGTGATAAAAATATCCCGCTCACACTTGAAGCTATAGAAGAAAATATATATGATATAGCTGGCGTACGTGTAGTTTGTTCATTTATTGATGACATCTATACATTGGCTGACAGTCTTCTTTCCCAAGATGATATAAAGCTTATACGCCGCAAGGATTATATCAAGAATCCAAAGTCGGGCGGTTACAGAAGTCTTCATCTTATAGTTGAGGTTCCAATCTTTCTTCAGAATGAAAAGCGCCATATGAAAGTCGAGGTTCAGCTTAGAACTATCGCCATGGATTTTTGGGCAAGCTTAGAGCACAAGCTTCGCTACAAGAAAAATATCCCCGAAGCAGAACTAAAGGCAATATCCGAAGATCTTATAGACTGTGCAAATCAAAGTTCAAAGCTTGATGAACGAATGATGGAAATTCACAATCATATTCTTTCATTAGAGAGAACGCAGTAAGTATCCCGATTAAACGCTTTATCACAGCAGAATAAAAATAACACAATTAAACAGGCTGTACCTTTGATGTTCAAAGGTACAGCCTGCTGTTTTTTAATTTACATTTGCAAATCCGAAGCACTGCTCATCAAGCAGGTTATCGTCTCCGTCATAAATTCTGAACAAGGTCCAATAATAACCGTACTGAGGTTTCCATGTTGTCCAAAGAGCATTACCCTCTGATACAGAACACTTGCCTGTTGAATAAATCCAAGGGTCCTTGCCCTCAGCGAGTAATGTACAATCCAATATAAGCATCTCGTACTTATAAGACTGATCAGGGTTGTTGTTTGACTCTATTCCTATAAGGTATCCTCCCTCATGAGGTATCTGACATATACCCTTAATAACGTTTTTCTTATAAACCACGCCTGTTGCTTTCTGGATGGTTGACTTATCTTCATTTCCGACAACTCTTGCCTGGCAGACTATTACATAATTGCCCGCTGCCTTAGGTGTCCAGTTAAGCCATTCATTGTTCTTAGTCCATGGGCTTATCTCAAACCATACTTCAGGATTACTGTCCTCACATGCTATCCATCTGAACTCAACATCATCCTTAGTATCAGTCTTTTCATGAACAAGACCTGCAACTATTGCCGGACTGTCCTCAAATACATAAATTCCTTCTGAAGAAACCGTTCCTGTAGAGGTCTTAGGTTCAGGTGTAGGTTCCGGCGTTGGCTCAGGTGTAGGTTCCGGCGTTGGCTCAGGTGTTGGTTCCTCTTCCTCTCCTTCAATTGCGTAAACCGAGAATCTGTCTGTCAGGAAAGTAATCGTTCCATCATCATTAATTACATAGCCTATATTAAGTCCTGCAACATCACCGTATAAGCTGTCAACAAGATTAAGATAGTCTACGACACCTTTGTGATATCTTGCTATTCTGAATCCCGAATTTTTGTCAATAGGTTTCTTAGGTGTGATGGTTATCATCATTGGAACAACGGTTTCGGTTATTTGCGTGCTTCCCTCAACTCCGGCTACCGATGCATCAACCGTAAAGTCTAAAAATTCCATACTATCGGCTGATTTACCTGTTGCATCAACTATAGAATCAACAGCCTGCTTTGTTTCATTATCAAGCGCACCGCCCGCGTCAATATTATCAGCAGTAACATCCACGGTAAGCTTAGCACCTGCTTCTATTGCATCCTTTTGCTCATATGACATCTCAGAAAGCGCATTAGGCTCAGGTACAACAGCAGTTACTCCTGTCGCCGTACCGCCAACACCAAGCTCACTTGATATAGCATATGTACGAAGGTTATAGGTTGCATGTCCAAAAGGACCGCCGTTCGAAGCTATCTGTGTATCATCAGGATATGAATCCGGTCCGGTAATCTCGACATCCGATCCCATTATTGTGGCTTCATACTGCTTTCCGTCTGTAAGCGACTCATCCGGATATCCTATAATCAGATTACCCATATCACCGTCAAACTGCATATCGCAATAGAGGTTTACATGTAATCCGGGCATAATGTCACCACGTCTGTAATCATTAGGTTGAAAGTGTGTTTCATCAAGAAATTCAGCATATCGGTCTAAGAAATCATAATATATTCCCTTGAAATCCTCATATGCTTCGTCACTATCAAATTCTAATATAGGTTCCGCACTTCCAAAAGTAAAATAGCTGTCATCTATTTCTATACCGTCTCTGTTGGTATAAGAGTTATTATGGCGCTCTGCACGATAGAACTTACCCTTCCATTCTATAAGACCATCTTCGTTAGTTTTAAGGTCTTCAAATATAGCTCTCTGTTCAGAAGTAAGCCTATTCCCTTCAAATTCAAGGAAACGTATAGGGTCATCTACTCCAATTTCAACATAATCACCCGCTGCACCCGACATTCCGGTTATCTCTTGATATATTCCGGATTCATCCTCTTTTATATAATAAGCATAAGTCGAATTGCCAAAACTAATGCCATGAAGATTACCCGAAGATGCTATATACTGCGGGGCAAGCTCTCTATCTCCGTATTGGCTTGGTACTATAGATATATATCCTGTATTTGTAACTTTTGTATCCTTATCTAACTTTATCGTACCGCTTTCAAAATCAATTACATATCCCGGCACCGTTTCACCTATGGCTACCTCCGAAAGCTTATCAATAACCTCCTGAACTGTAGCAGCATGTACCCAATACGAATTATTACCGTCTATAGCCTCATTACGAACGCCATATTTAAACATATCCTCTGATATATATGTGCCTGAGAATCCGGCCTGAGGAGCTCCGTCAAGCCACAAGCCTCCTTCTAAATCTTCGTCTTCATCAGGTGAAAACTCAATCCATTCTTCAGTTTCCCAGCTATTTTCCCGTCTTTCTCCGTCCTCATACCAGTAATCGGTTTGTCTAAATTCTACAGCTATTGAGAACCATAATTGTCTGTTTTCGGCAATTGTTACCTTATATCCGTTATCTGTCGGTTCAACCGTAACCATATCTTTCATATAGTCTTCAGGCAAATCATCCTTTATTATTCTATATTCTGTTATAGTTCGGGTAACACCCCAGTCGTCGCCTTCTTCATCATAGCTGTTAATATAATACGTTCTCTCTGCAGATTTATATACTACTCTTCTTCCTATTAAGGATTCTTCACTAACCCCTTCACTGCTGTAGGCTGCTATACCGGGCATATTGGCACTGATATTTATAACATAATCATCAGGGTCATCTTCATTATTTCCTGTATCATATGTAAGTAAATAATTTCCTGATTTAGGTATATACAAACTAAACAAACCGTTTTCAGTTATTTCATCACCATCTCCATCATCAAAAACGCATTCGGTAATTTTAAAATCTTCAACACGATTGCCCTCTTCGTCAAATAAAGAGAATTTACCTATCTTATCAAGCCCTATACGAACTACGGATGAATTTTCCTCAGCATCGGTTGTTTTAATACCCAGGCTTACATATTCACTGTTTTTAATACTTATTCCTTCCATTTGCTTATGAAAGCTTCCGTCTTCTCCACCAAATGTGAAGGTCTGCTGAGAATCGTTCCATGCCCATCCTATTACAAGACCGTCACCTACTTCTTCTTCATAAGATCCGTCATCATTTGAACCGCGGAAATCCATATAATCATAAAATGTCTCCGGCTCAGATTCAGAATCATTAGGGGCACACTCTTGAACAGCAACCTCAATTGTAAAATAATCTCTTACATCTTCCTTAATTGTTACCTTATAGCCTTTATTATCTGTTCCAACCGGCTCAAGTGCAACAAAATCAGCAGTAACATTTTCTTCTCCGTCATATATTACACAGCCTGTTATGGTACGCGCCCATGTAACATCTTCTCCATCTGTTTCATCATATGTAAGGATATAAAACTCTCTGTTGTTACCATAGGTATCTTCATCTAAATAATCGATACCCATACCGATAAAATCAGCCGCATTTATTGTAGAAGAACTGTATATACCCACTCTCGGTAATCCGGCATTAACAGCAACGCTATATCCATTATACTTTATGGAATAGTCACCCGGAACTTCAAAACGAACAGTAAAGAAACCATCCACTGCACCGTTTTCATCCAAAAATGGTGTAATACTTGCAATATCAGTGTCGGTAATCTGGTTATCACTTCCATCATAAATTGCAGGTGCATCTGTAGATAATAAAGGTCTTCTTTCATCTCCGTTTTTCATAGCTAAAGCAACTATATTATCGTTTTTAATCGGCGCTCCGAGTTCAGCATCAAAGCTGTTAATATCGTCAAACGATTTCAGGTTGCCATTTTCATCCCAATCCGACCAGCCGATTACAAGAACGTTCTCAGGTTCTTCCGCCTTTGCACTCACACCCATAAACAGTGTCATTACCATCACAAGCGCAAGCATTAAGGCAAAGCTTCTTTTCAAACTTTTCTTATTCACTTTTTCTACCTCCTTGTACATTTTTCATCCATGCCTTATAAGAATTACCCACAAAAGAGTGCACTTTTCTTTTTAGCATATAATGTTTTAATGATACTATAAAAAGGCGCAAAAAAGGTGTGCTCAGTGCACACCTTTTACAGGTTTCATTTGTATTAATTTTTCAAGAAAGATATCCGTTTTATTTAATAATCATAAATAATTTCAAACTGCGGTTCACCAAGAAGGATCCACTGAAAGAGTGTGCCGAGTACGCCGCCAAGCAGGGCAAGCACAAGAATAAATAAAACAATATAGCCTTTTTTCCGGAAGGTTTCCTTTCGCGAAAACCATGATGTAAACATCGCGATCAAAACACTGATCAGCGAATAATAAAGCGCATAAGAGTTGAAAAGTCCGCAGATCGTATTTGTCGCGACCGCGATAAAGATGCCCGGCACCATTCCGCCGAGAAGTGTGCCGACGATCGTCCCGATCGTATCCAGATAGAGCGGCAGGTCGAACCGGTAGGA
>CALGGL010000301.1 GCA_937915975.1 uncultured Lachnospiraceae bacterium
CTCTTTCCCTACACGACGCTCTTCCGATCTTAACCGGAAAGATTGAGATTACCTCACAAAATCATTCCTTTGCGGTGGATGCGGAAAGTCTTAAGAACACTGAACTTGAAGCGACACATATAAATATTCTTGATGATACCATAGAGGGTGCAAGATGCGTAAAGGACAAGGTCTTTTCGGTGCAGTATCATCCGGAAAGTGCACCGGGACCACAGGACAGCTCATATCTCTTTGATGAGTTTATAAAGCTTATTGAAGAAAGCTGATATAGTTTATGGATAAAGTTAAGATTGATATAGGTCGCTTTGCTTTATGCAGGTGGCATTAAATAATCAGGAGGACAATAATATGTCAAAAAGAACTGATATAAAAAAGATACTTGTTATAGGCTCGGGACCGATTGTTATAGGTCAGGCAGCAGAGTTTGACTATGCGGGAACCCAGGCTTGTCTTGCACTTAAGGAGGAGGGCTACGAGGTTATCCTCTGTAACTCCAATCCTGCAACTATTATGACTGACCCTGCCATAGCTGACAGAGTATATATGGAACCTTTAACTCTTGAATATATGGCAAAGATAATTAGATATGAAAGACCGGATGCCATCGTTCCAAGCTTAGGCGGACAGACGGGACTTAATCTTGCCATGCAGCTTGAGAAGAAGGGTGTTTTAAGAGAATGTAACGTCGAGCTTCTCGGAACCAGCAGCGAAAGTATCGAAAAGGCTGAGGACAGAGAACTATTTAAGGAGCTTTGTGAAGAGCTTGGTGAACCGGTGCTTCCTTCACTTATAGCCAATTCCATGGAGGAGGGCTTGGAGGCGGCGGAAAAGATTGGATATCCGATTATTCTAAGACCTGCATATACTCTCGGCGGAACCGGAGGAGGATTTGCGAAGGATGAAGAAGAATTCAGAGAGATAATGAAAAATGCTCTTATGCTCTCACCTGTGCATCAGGTGCTGGTGGAAAAGAGTATAAAGGGCTATAAAGAGATAGAGTATGAGGTAATGCGTGATGCAAATGACACCGCAATTACCATCTGTAATATGGAAAATATCGACCCTGTCGGCATACATACCGGTGATTCCATAGTTGTCTGTCCTTCACAGACACTTACCAACAAGGAATACCATATGTTAAGAGACAGTGCACTTAAGATAATAAGAGCGCTTAAGATAAAGGGCGGCTGCAATGTTCAGTTTGCTCTTGATCCTCATTCCTTTCAGTATTACCTGATTGAGGTTAATCCGCGTGTATCACGTTCGTCGGCACTTGCATCAAAAGCAAGCGGATATCCGATAGCAAGAGTATCGGCAAAGATAAGCATAGGTATGGATCTGGATGAGATAATGCTTGCCAATACACCTGCATCCTTTGAGCCGGCACTTGATTATGTGGTTACGAAAATGTCCCGTTTCCCATTTGACAAATTTGCCGATGCCAATAATCATCTCGGAACCCAGATGAAGGCTACAGGCGAGGTTATGAGTGTTGGCAGAACCTTAGAGGAAAGTCTGCTTAAGGCTATCCGTTCACTTGAAATAGGCGTATATCATCTTTACATGAAGAAGTTTGACGGATATTCCAAAGATGAGATTCTTGAATATATAAGTGACGGAACGGATGACAGAATATACGCCATAGCAAGACTTCTTCGAATCGGTACTTCACTGGAGGAAATAGCTGCAAAGACACAGATAGATATGCTTTTCCTGCGAAAGTTTAAAAATATTGTGGAGGAAGAAAATGTACTTGCCAATGCAGCATTTGATAGGGCAGAATTAGTATTTGCCAAAAAGATGGGCTTTTCTGACAGGATAATAGCTGACCTTTGGAAGTGCGATGAGGATGCGGTCTTTGAATATCGTAAGAAGGAAGGTATATTTCCTGTATATAAGATGATTGACAGCTGTGCCTCGGAGTTTGACAGCTATATACCTTATTTTTACTCAACCTACGAGGATGAAAATGAGTCGGTTATATCCGATAAAAGGAAAATCATTGTTCTTGGTTCGGGCCCTATCCGTATAGGTCAGGGAGTGGAATTTGATTATTCGACTGTTCATGCGATAAAGACCATAAAGGAATTTGGCTACGAGGCTATTATAATAAATAACAATCCGGAGACTGTTTCAACGGATTATACCACATCTGATAAGCTTTACTTTGAGCCTCTTACAGTGGAGGATGTAATGGATATCATTATCCACGAAAAGCCTGAGGGTGTTATAGCTTCTTTAGGCGGACAGACCGCCATAAACTTAGCGGAGCCTCTTATGAAGAGGGGAGTTAAGCTCATCGGAACAGACTGCGAGGCTATCGAAAAGGCTGAAAACAGAGATGCCTTCGAGAAGGTATTATATGAATTAAATATTCCTCAGCCAAAGGGACAGGCGGTTACAAGCATAGAAGCAGGACTTAAGGCAGCAGAGGAGATAGGCTATCCTGTGCTTGTCAGGCCGAGCTTTGTGCTTGGCGGAAGAGCCATGCAGATAGTGGCAAAGGAAGAGCATTTGACACATTATCTTAAAAATGCGGTAGAGATAGACGAAGATAAGCCTGTTCTTGTAGATAAGTACATACAGGGTAAGGAGGTCGAGGTGGATGCCATCTGCGACGGAACGGATGTATTTGTTCCGGGCATCATGGAACTGGTTGAAAGAACCGGAGTTC
>CALGGL010000302.1 GCA_937915975.1 uncultured Lachnospiraceae bacterium
TTTTTCTTCTTCAGTAATTGCACTATTATTAGAAATACTTCTTTTAGGTTCTTTTAATAATTCTATTGCTGCATCATACTTTTCTTCAGCAAGTTGTTCTTCAGCAGCACTAATTACTGCATTTGACCAATCATACTCCACACTTTCGATTGTAATATTATATGAATCATCTCCTGTCATATTATATAGGTTCTGATAATCATTAATTGCAGCACTATAATCACCGTTTTCATAATTAACTTTTGCTGATTCTTCTAATGTTTTTATTTGTTCTTCATAATACAATTCTTGGGCTTCTTCAATTTCCGTAATTAATATATCTATATCATCAACATTATCCGGTATAATCTGTTTTGCTTGCTCACAAAGATTAAGGGCTAACTCATAATCATTATTAGAAATATATTTTTTAACCAAATTATTAACACTATCCAAGTATTTTTGCCGAGATTCCGAAAGGTATGTTTGTGCATTTTGATAATTTAGATCATCTTTCGTAACAGATGCCAATAATGGAATCGCCTCATCATATTTTCCGGATTCCATACACGCTTGAGCTGATGCATAAGCTTTCTTGGAATTATTAAGTTTATCTAAACGCGATACAGCTGAATTTCTATATTGTATCAGAGAATCTCTTTCATGGCAGTTAATATTATTCAGTGAATTTATTGCTTTATTATAATCTATTTCATCTTTATTAAATCGTTCAACAACATAGTCAATGTCTTTTTTTATATTAAAATTTTGAATTGTAAAAACTGCAATTAATGAAAAAATGATAAGTGCAATAACAACAGAAGATAAAATAATAATTTTTTTTGTAGGTAAATCTTTTTTTATATATTTATTAAAAATATTATTTTTGAAGCTATCAGATTTTTCATTTACATTAGAATTTATATCCATAATATAATCTTCATTTCTTGATTTATTCTTATTTGGTTCTAAAAGATCAGAATCGCCGGTATTATGTATGAATTTAGAATTATTATTAGAAAAACCAGCAATATCTTCATTAACTTTTTGCTGTTGTTTTTTTTCTCCTGACGCATCGCTTACATTATTGTTCTCCTGTTTTGCTCCACAAAACTCACAAAAAACAGAATAATCAATAATTTGTTTACCACAATTAGTACAATACATAAACCATCAATCCTCTCTTTTTTAAAATTATGACATCATAAATCATATGTCTTTTTTATCATCTTCCATCTTTATAAAAATTTCATTTTTTACATTACTCAACATATTTTTGAGCGAAAAATAAACCTCATAAACAATCACTCTCAATACATATAATATAGAAATATTCTTTATAAAATCAAAAACGAATTCAAAGTGGCTAATTTTAAATTCACTAACAACTCTTTCATCATATAGTGCAATTACTTGATATATATCAATTGCAAACTTTATGCATACACATGCCATAGCAAATATCAATGCATAATTGGCATATTGAATAATTTGTTCCTTAGTTTTAAAATAATTGTCATCATACATTTCTCTCTTATATTGTAATTTTTTGAAAGCTATTTTCTCCTGAATTATTTTATCATTTGATACTTTACTATCTGATTTTTCTTGTACTGCTTCATTATTAACATAATAAGGTGTTTTAGCTCCACAAATTGGACAAAATTTAGCCCCATAGCTGAGTTGATAGTTGCATTGGTTACAATACATTATTATTCCTCCTTTTCAAACAAAAAATCATTTATAAAAATCGTAAACATCTTCCATAGTTAAATCCAAATCATCATATAATACATATTTTAAAATATTATTTGAAAATATAAGGCCATTTCCATTTTTTCTATATAGCGTGAGAGGAAACATTCGCATTCTTTCATAATATTCTTTTTCACCTACACCTATATCTATTCCCGAAGATATTTCGACATAATTACTTATTTGTCTTCCATATTCTAAAAAATAATTAAAGAAATACTTTGGGAAATCGTCTAACGATATCTCATACGTATCATAGTCAATATATATATCTCCATTTATCGGAATCCTTCCATAAAAACCATCTCCGGCAAATTTATCCCCATCTTGTGCGTTAGTGCTAATAGCGATATGAACAATATTCCCATAATGATCATATTCGAGGGATAAATCGGTTTCTCTTTGTATTATATTTCCATTATCTTCATATGACCAATATCTTATAATTTTATTTACATTTTTTTCATCATTATAATAACATTCTATTACATTTGAAAAATCAGCTCTTCCACTACTGCTACTGTTACTATAATCAATTTTTTTAATTTTATTATTAATATCATACTCAATATTTGTATATTCAACACTTGAATAAACAGTATCAGTAGCATTTCCACTATTATATTTTTGAACTATGGATACTAAGTTTCCGTCTGAATCATACGAGTAGTCATCACTTACACTTGAGCTTTGATCCCCACTATGACTTTCAATAACAGAGCCTTTTATTCTATTATAATCATCGTAATTAAAATCATGCACCGTTTCTGATCTTTCATCCATTGTACGGCACATTTGAGTAATATAATTTTGTTCATTTACTATTATTTCATCAAGTTCATATTCATCTCCTTGTCTAAAGCCCATATCATCATAATAAATATCTGATGTGCCTTCATACGAAGGAATTCCGTTATTATATTCCCAATTCGCTTCATGTTCATCATCCATAGATGTTTGAAGTGAATCGCCATATATACGTGAAGGTAAACATACAACCACGTAATCTCCATCAATATACCAACCTTTTTTCAAATTTATTAAACTACTAATATTTGTGTCACTTTCTTCATCAAATATTTCTTCATCAGAAGTTGATTCATCATCAAAAAACTCTGGTTGTGTTGATTCATCTTCTGTAATATCATAAGACTCCTCCGAATTATAAAACAACTCATTTGAATTTGATTTATTTTCACTTTCTTGTTCCTTGGAACAACCTGCACACATGCCAAATATAATTGCAACTCCTACCAAAAAAACCTTTTTAATATTTCTCATCCACTCAATCCTCCCTATTAATTAATAAATGAATTATTTGATTCAAGCCATATTTCTAAATCAGTTTTCTATGAACATCATATTATTTCCTATATTTCAATATATTATATCATATTTCTTCCATCATTTCAATTACGATAAAGGATTCAATCCAATATATTTTTACTATAAATCGGATAAAATACTACACAAAGGTGGTGATATTATATGTATGAAGAAGACTTCCCGATTCGGCTTTCAAAGTTGAGAACCCAAAAAGGTGTATCTGCAAGAGATATGAGTTTATCAATCGGTCAGAATCCGGGATATATTAATAATATAGAAACAGGTAAGGCTCTGCCTTCTATGTCAAGTTTCTTTTTTATTTGTGAGTACCTTAATATTACACCATTTGACTTTTTTGATATGGATTCTGAATATCCTGATAAAATGAATACTTTAATTGAAAACCTTAAAAAATTAAACAAACGACAATTTGATAATATTTCTTCAATTGTTGAAGAACTCGTAAAAAATAAATGACAAAAAACACGCTCGCTTATTAATCAAAGCAAGCGTGTTTTTTACAATACAATCCTTATCCTTGTTCCAAGCTTTGTGATTTTTGAGGTATCAGCACACCTGAACAAATATTTTTTTCCATAATACAGCCTACAAAAGTTCATAATCCGGTGCTAAAACATCAATGGTTTTTAAATAGGATATAATCTTATTTATAAGCATATAGCCATTATCTAATAAGCTTTGTGTTTTTGATTTACTCGCTATATAAAAATCATCATAATCTGAAGCCGTCCTGATCCTTTCTGCCTCAGAAATCACATTAAGATCTTCTCTTGTAAATGTAGAATTTTCATCATTAATATATAGCCTGTTAAACTCACTTATTATTCCCTTATGTGTTTTGGGCGAACTCCCCTCTAAAACAAGTAAAGAGGTTATTGCTTTTTCCAATGAATAATATGTTCTATTATTTACAGTTTTATAATCTGCAATATTCAAATTATACACCGCAGTTTTATATAGTTCTTTTGCCCTGTCAATTCGAGCAATTGCAAGACTTTTCTTATTCTCATCCATACAGCACAGTTCCTTCATTTTCTATATTTTTATATAATGGGTACCAATTTTTCTTCTCCATAAAATCGTTATATGGAACACATATAAAATTAACTAATTCGCTATACTTTATCATCATATCTGTCATTATCTCTGATATAAAACGGTCATACTTCTCTGACTCCAAATATCCACAATTCATAAGCAGCAAAATATCTATGTCAGAATCCTCTGTATAATCTCCTCTTGAACATGAACCAAATAATCTACATTCTGCAATTACAGAGTCAAATAGCGGACTCAATCTCTCTTTAACTTCATTTATTATAATATTAATTTTTTCTTTACTTAGTGTTTCCACATATATCACCCACTTTTAAAAATCATTCTATATATTATTTTACACATTAAAGTCAAAAAAACAATATTATTTTTACAACACAATCCTTATCCTTGTTCCGAGCTCGGTTCTGGAAAGGATTTCAAAATGTCCCTTATGCCTGTCCACTATCCACTTGGATATGGAAAGTCCCAGACCTGTTCCCTGTGTCTTTCTTACCTCATCGGAGCGGTAGAAACGTTCAAACATATGCTGCACATCCGCTTCCGCCATACCGATTCCACTGTCCTGAACCTGAAGGTACGGTCTTCCCTCTTCATTACGTCCGACGGATAGCTTTATCTCATCCCCCTTTTCGGTGTATTTTGCTGCATTATCAACGAGGATTCTTACCGCCTGTTTTAACATGGAGGCATCTCCGTTTATATGAATGTTTTCTTCAGTCTCCGCAAATCTGTAAGGATGTGCCTCATCAATCATAAGGGATTCCTCATAGATTTCACGCATAGTATCATTGAGGGACATATCGGCAAATTTCATAACATTTTTTCCGCTGTCACCTCGTGCCAAAAACAGCAGCTGCTCAACCAGATATTTCATATGTGCAGACTCATTTTTTATAGCCGCTATGGACTCATCAAGTACCGCCTCGTCTTCCTTTCCCCAACGGTCAAGCATATTGGCATAGCCCTCGATAACCGCAATAGGTGTACGAAGCTCATGGGAGGCATCATTTACAAAACGCGCCTGCTGGTTATAGGTATCGTGCATTCTTTTTATCAGGTTGTTCATCGCCTGCTCGATACCCATAAGGTCCTCGTCTCCGAGTGAAAGTGCTTTCTCGTCCTCAGGACTCATATGAGTAATCGCATCCTCGATACGATGGAACTTCTGCTCATCAAAGGTAAGACGGCTTATCTCATCAGCCTTTAAAGCAAGGTCATCAAGAGGCTTAAGTGTCTTTCTTATCTTTCTGTAATCTCCGTAATGTGACAGCAAAAGATTCATCATCTGAAAGAAAAATGCGATGCTCACCATAATTAAACTGAATATAAGCACGCCGTATGCATTTATACTGACAAGTTTTTCTCCCCTATCGGAAAAATTATAGGTAAGTGAAGTAAGTCCATCAGGCATTGAAAGCCATCTTTCCCTGTTCCATTCAAAAAAATCAAGTCTGTCAATCTCAACATATAGCATCCAGCCAAAGGTCAGCGCAAAAAACAAAAACAAATCACTTGAAAAATATAATCCCCATTTCTTTGCCATATGCTGACGGTTAAGCTTTTTTGCAATGGATGTGGTTTTTTTGCTTTCCTGTTTTCTCTCCGCCATATTATATATACCTTTCTATAATTTATGCCTGCCTTTTAAAAATAGCAAAAGCAGGCATTTTGATTTTTTTTATTTATCTAAAATATCATTAAGCTCTATTATATCTATCCATTCATTAAATAATTCTGTGATTAATTCTACTCAGATTTTATTACATAACCGACCCCTCGAATTGTCTGGATCAGCTTGATATCATATTTTTCATCTATCTTGGTTCTTAGGTATCTTATATATACATCAACTACATTTGTCTCTCCCACGTAATCATAGCCGCACACCTTTTCAAGAAGGGTGTCACGCGACAATACTATATCTATATTTTCAAGCAGGGTTTTCAGCATCAAAAACTCTCTGTTTGTAAGCTCAATCTCCTCGCCCCTGTAGGTAACTCTGTGCTTTGGTACATCAAGCACAAGCTCCTTTATCATAAATATTTCACTCTGCCCGCTTTCATTATTGACAGGGACATTCAGATTATCAAGACTATCGTTTAATTCCGGATAATCCTTTAAATCAGTATTCTGATTATTGTTGCAATGTGTCTTAAGTGCAACTCTTATTCTCGCCAGAAGTTCCTCTATGGCAAATGGCTTTGTAATATAATCAATAGCTCCGGCATCCAGTCCAGATACCTTATCCATAACTGCATCTCTTGCCGTAAGAAGGATAACCGGAGTAGGTTTTTCATTTTGGAGTCTTCTTAAAACCTCCAGTCCATTAAGGCCCGGGAGCATAATATCAAGCAGTATAAGCGTGTAGTCACCTGCAAGCGCCATATCAAGAGCAACTCTTCCGTCGTGAGCCTTATCGACCTCATATCCCTCATGCTTTAATTCAAGCTCGATAAATCTTGCAAGCTTTTCTTCGTCTTCAACTACAAGTATTTTTACTCCCATAATTCTTCCCCTCTTATTATTATTTTTTTGATAATGATTTGTATCTTAGCTGTTCTTGAACTCATCCTTTACCTGTCCGGTAAACTCTGAAGCTTTTTCCATAACCTTATTAACCTCATCATTGTTTCCTGTTCCTACTATTGTGTATCTGTAATCAAAGAAAAGTGAAACAATTATAAGTATCACAAGTATCCACCATGCTGCAAGAAGTGCTATAAGTGCTACCCACAAAGGTATATCAAGAATTGTCTTATCCTTGTGATCAACCTTAAGATGATTATCGTTAAGGTACCTTGCTGCCTTCTTAAGCATCTTACCTAACTTCTTACCAACGCTTTCCTCGTTACTTCTTTCTTCGCCCTCTTTTACTATAGCAGGAACATCTGCATACTTTGGCTGCTCTGAAGCATCTGTTGAGTATGAGGTCTGCTCAGGGGATTTTACCTTACCCTGCTTTTCAAGATAAACCATCGCATCCAGCAAATCTCCGTTTGACTTGTCAAGTGCCTCCTTAGCCTCCTCATAAGAAACATTTGCACGCTCTCTTAATTTTTCTACCTTTTCCAATTCGTCCATATCTTTATCCTCTCTTTCTTAAACTCTCATAATTTTTATTTTTCCGTCAGGCTTTAATTTGTTTTCTATGTCCTCCTGACAATCCCCAATATAAACCATAAAAATTAGAGTGTCCTTTAAGAAAGATTAAAATTAGATTAAAAATAAAATTATTTTTTTAATTTAAAACCTTTCTCTTCGACTTTTGCTTTCTTTGGTTGATTCTTACTCTGGTATTCCATTTCCGCTTTATCCGCATCC
>CALGGL010000303.1 GCA_937915975.1 uncultured Lachnospiraceae bacterium
GTTATAACTATAAACTGTGTATCCTTTGTAAGCTTATTAAGATACTTTGCAAATCTCTTAACATTTGAGTCATCAAGAGCAGCCTCAATCTCATCAAGGAGACAGAAAGGTGACGGCTTAAGGCTCTGAATTGCAAACAGTAAGGCTATTGCAGTAAGAGATTTTTCACCACCTGAAAGCTGCATCATATTCTGAAGCTTCTTTCCCGGCGGCTGGGCAATAATCTTTATACCGGTTTCGAGGATATCCTCCTCATCCACAAGCTCAAGGTCCGCTTTACCTCCACCGAAAAGCTCCTTAAATACCGATGCGAACATAACTCTGATATCCTTGAATTTTTCAGCGAATTGCTCCTTCATCGCTCTGTCAAGCTCTTCAATTATCTTAACAAGATTTTCCTCTGCCTTGATAATGTCATCATGCTGTGTCTTAAGAAATTCGTATCTTTCGGATACGGATTTGTAATCCTCAATAGCATTGACATTTACAGGTCCGAGAGCCTTTATCTTTCCTTTTATTGCCGATATCTCGCGCTTTAATTCCTTAACGTCCGTGAATTTTTCATCCTTAAATTCAGTTGCTGAATTATATGTAAGCTCATACTCCTCCCACATATAATTATTTAAGCTCTCGCTTTGCTCGGAAAGCTTTTCTATCGAAGAATTAATCTTAAATGCAGATTTATCAAGTCCGTTTATCTGCTCCGATAAAGCTTCACGTTTGTTAAAGAAATCCTTATGACTTTCATTTAAAGCGTTTCTCTTGTCATTAAATTCTACCAGCTTTTGTTCCTTAATTCCGATAATCCTTATATTTTCCTCAAGTATTTTCTTTGTTTCTTCTATTCTTGAAGTAAGAGCAAGTATCTCACTTTCGCTGGAATTAAGCTTATTACTTAAGCTTTCTACGTTCTCCTTTGCTTCATTTTGAGCAGTCTTAACTCTCGTTACATTCTGAAGAACAAAATCATACTGCTGCTTAACCGTATTAAAATCAATATTTAGCTTATTAATGTTTTCCTGTGATTTTTCAAGAGAAGCTTTATCCTCCACAAGCTCCTTTTCAAGTCTCTCTATCTTGGTCTCAAGCTCCTTTACAGCCTTTTCCTGTTCATGATTACTGTTATATAACTCTTCCTTATTGGCATTAATCTCATTAATCTGATTGGAAAGGTCGTTGTTTTCTCTGCTTATTCCGGCATACGCCTTTTCAATCTCGGCAAGCTTTTCTTCTGTCTGACTTAAATTAAGCTCAAAGGTATTCTTTCTGATGTTAATATTTTGTATGTTTTCTGTAAGCTTATCCTTAACAACAACCGCTTCATCTCTTGCCAAAACAAGCTTGGTAACCTCATCCTCGGCATCCTTGTGAAGCTTCTTAAGCTTTTCGATTTCCTCGGTTATCTCATCCAGCTCTCGCTTTCGTCCGAGAAGGTTGGAAGAATTTTTAAATGCACCACCGGTCATGGCTCCACCCGGATTTATTAATTCTCCGTCCAGTGTAACAATCCTTAAGCTCTGCTTGAATTTTCTTGCTATGCTTATGGCATTGTCTATATTATCAACAACAACTATTCTACCAAGTAAATGATTTATAATTACATCAAATTTTTTGTCACATTTCACAAGTGATGATGCGGCACCTATAAATCCGTTTTCATTTTTCACATCGGAATTAATGCCACCTCTTTCAACTATTGAATTAATAGGCAGAAATGTAGCTCGTCCGAATTTATTGGTCTTAAGGTACTCAATCATCCTCTTAGCCGTAGCATCATCCTCGGTAACGATATTCTGTATGCTTCCGCCAAGTGCGGTTTCTATGGCAGTTTCATATTTTTTATCAACCTCAATAATATCCGCCACAACTCCGATAATCTTAGGGTTATTGCTCTTTTGCTCCATAACCCTTCTTATACTGTTACCATATCCGTCATACCTCTCGGTAAGATTTCTCAAAGCCTCTTTTTTAGAGCCAAGTGCAACTATCTGATTATTATAGTTCTTGATTTCCTCCTGAAGCTTAGCGGTGTTTTGAACGTTTGTCTCTATATCTGATATGGCATTATTCAGCTTTTCCGTTTCTTTGTTAAGCTCATCTTCCATATCGGAAAGGCTCTTGGTTAAATTGTCCTTTTCCGCTTTATACTTTTCTTCCTCACTCTTATGCTCCAAGAATCTGTGATTAAGCTCACTTTTTCTGAGATTAATATTCTCAAGCATAGTATCGTATCTACCGACCTTAGCCTTGAGAGTACCGCCCTCATTTAAATATTCAATGATATCACTCTTGGAATCCTCTATTTCCTGTTCCTTACTGCTGATTGTATTTTTAAGCTTTTCATAAGCAGAATTTGCCTCATCAAGGATATCATCAGCACTGTCAAGCTTTTCATCAAGCTCACTCTTTTGCTCATACAATAAAGAAAGCTCCTGTTTGAATTTTTCTATATCGGCATTGCCCTTTTCAATCTGTGAAAGCACATCGGTTTTACCCTGCTTATAGGACTCAATCTGCTGATTCAAAAGGTTAATCTCACCCTCATATTTTTGATTGGAAAGCTTTTTTTCGTGTATTTCATTCTTTGTTTCATCGATAGCCTCGTTATAGCCTGAAAGCTCATTTTCAATTCTTTCATACTCTTCCTTAGCCTGATCAAATTCGCCTCTTAACCTTACAGCATCCTCTTCAACGATATTGAGCTTTTCTTCATATTCTGACATCTGTTCTTTAGTGCTTTCAACGTCTAAAAGGAAAGCATTGATATCAAGCTTTTTAAGCTCATCCTTGTAGATAAGAAAACGTCTTGCGGTTTCAGACTGTTCCTTTAGAGGACCAACCTGTTTTTCAAGCTCACTTAAGATGTCATTTACTCTTGAAAGATTATCTCTTTCATTTTCCAATGACTTTTCGGTAGCAAGCTTATTCTTTTTATACTTAACTATACCTGCGGCCTCATCAAAAAGCTCACGTCTTTCTTCAGGCTTGCCGCTAAGGATTCTTTCTATCTGTCCCTGTCCGATTATGGAATAACCTTCCTTACCTATACCTGTATCATAAAAAAGCTCGTTGACATCTTTAAGTCTGCATAAGGTACCGTTAATCAGATATTCACTTTCACCCGAACGGTAAACACGTCTTGCAACCGTCACCTCATTAAAATCAATCGGTAAGCTATGGTCACTGTTATCCAGTGTAATTGCAACATAAGCGGAGCCCTGTGGCTTTCGAAGTTCAGTACCGGAAAATATAACATCCTCCATCTTAGCACCACGAAGCTGCTTGGCACTTTGCTCACCGAGAACCCACCTTACGGCATCTGCAACATTACTTTTACCGGAACCGTTTGGTCCGACTATACCTGTTATTCCGTCATTAAATTTAAATAAAATTTTATTGGCAAAGGACTTAAATCCATATACCTCAATACTTTTTAAATACATATATATACCTAACCATCCTAAAGCTTTAAATTAAAGCCTTTGTATTTTATAATTTATTATCATCCTGAAGCAGTTTAAGCGCATTAAATGCGGCCGTCTGTTCAGCCGTCTTTCTTGAATGACCTTTACCATCCGCGATAACCTCATCCCCTAAGCAAACATTGACATGAAAGGTTTTATCATGCTCGGGACCAACCTCGTCAAGAAGATTATATGATATGGTCTTGCTGTTTTTTTGTGCATACTCTTGAAGCTTAGTCTTTGAATCATAGAAAAGCTTTTTATGTTCTATGTCAGTAAGCAAAAACTTCTTTACAAATTTATCTGCTTCATCAATTCCGCCATCAAGGTATATAGCGCCAAGTAACGATTCAAACATATCACAGAGTATTGAATCTCTGTTCATACCGCCCGTAAGCCTCTCACCCTTGCTAAAATACCCGTACGAACCAAGTTTAAGCTCTCTGGAAATTTTAGAAAGTGTAAACTCACATACAAGACTGGCACGAAGCTTTGTAAGTTCTCCCTCTGACATTTCTTTATATTCAACAAAAAGGAATCTGCTTACAAGGAATTCAAGAATAGCGTCACCTAAAAACTCATATCTTTCATATGATTCCCTTCCCTTTATCATAAGCTCGTTGGCATACGACTTATGAGTAAAAGCAGTTTCAAGATGATTCATATCATTAAACTTATATTCAATTTGCTTTTCCAATTCATCATACTTCTTCATTGTTTCCGCCTTCAAATGCTGCAACTATCTTACCGCTAACATCATTTTTTATGAAGTTTCTGCATTGTTCTATAGCGGTTCTGACCTCAGTATTTTTAGAATTACCGTGAATCTTGACAACTAATCCCTTAAGACCGAGAAGCGGTGCGCCTCCCTTATCATTTGCTGCAAATCTCTTAAAGCGCTCTTTCATGGTCCTCTTAATCAAAAGTGCCCCAAGCTTAGTCTTAAAGTTTGTCATAAGAGTTGCTTTAATCTCACTCATAAACATGGAACCGACACCTTCAAAGAACTTAAGAAGACAATTTCCCGTAAAGGCTTCACATACAAGAACATCAGCTTTACCCTCCGGTATATCTCTGGCTTCTATACTTCCTATAAAATTAATATCCTTGCATTCTCTGAGAAGAGGGATTGTCTCTTTAACGAGAGCATTTCCTTTTTCATCCTCAGCTCCTATATTGATTATTGCTACTTTTGGATTTTTTACACCAACGATGCTTTCCATATATATTGAGCCCATTCTTGCAAACTGAACCAAAACATCAGGTTTTGCATCAACATTTGCACCACAGTCAATTAACAGCGCATCCTTTTTCTTAGTTGGAATAAGCGGTGCAAGAGGTGTTCTTCTAACCCCCTTTGCACGTCCGACTATAAACTGTCCCCCTGCAAGTATAGCACCGGAATTACCGGCAGATATACAGCATTGTGACGAACCGTCTTTAACGGTATTAAGAGCCAGAACAAGTGAAGATTCCTTTTTCTTTCTGATAGCGTCAACAGGCGCATCGTGACAAGTTATAACTTCAGTGGAATTGATAACAGATACTCTGTTTTTGTCACATCCGTATTTATCAATTAAAGGATTAAGCTCCTTTTCTTTACCGACTAAAATTATATCAAAATCATCATATGCCTTTAGTGCCTCGGAAACACCTAAAACCATAGGTTCACTTCCGTTATCACCACCAAGAGTATCTATAGTTATCTTCATCCTATCCATTTTTATTTCACCTCATTATTTACTTTCAAACAAATCTGCTTATTTTAAAACATAAACATACCAAGATATTATATCCGTTCAAGCAAAAATAGTCAATAATTTAAAGGTGCCAATTGTTTTAAACAATCGGCACCTTAGATAAATATAAATTACATAATGTCAAACATATTCAAACTATAAATTATAATTATTAAGATCACTTGAAATAGTTTCCGAATATCTGCTTAGATTTGCTGATATATTGGATATATTATCGGTTTCCTTAAGTATCTTATTACTTTCTTTAACAATGTCTTCACTTAAATTTATTATATTATTAATGGTTGCAACCTGCTCTTCTGTTACAGCAGCATTATTAGAAGCAACGTCATTTATCTTAATAATCCCATCTGCAATTTCAGTTAATCCCTCTGTAGCTTTGGTTACGTCACCGTATATCGAGTTGAATGAATCATTTGCCCGTTCAACACTCAGCATACAATTTTGCATATCATACATACAGATATCAGCTTTATCATTTATCGCATTGATATTGCTCGTAATGCTTTCAATAAGCTTGCTTATAGATTCGGTTGCATCCTGCGACTGTCCGGCAAGGTCACCTATTTCCGAGGCAACAACCGCAAAGCCGCGTCCCTGCTCTCCGGCTCTGGCTGCTTCTATGGAAGCATTTAAAGAAAGCAGATTTGTCTGAGATGATATAGCATTTATTGTCTCTGTTATACCGGTTATTTCCTTAACCGTTTCACCTGTTATTTTTATAATATCTGCAAGCTCTTTAACAGTATCATTAAGTGTTGCAACATTTTTATTCATTTCATCCATTTCCTCTTTACCGGATTTAGAGGAATTAACTGTTTCAATACACAACTGTCTTACATGATCTGCATTCTTTGTAAGCATATCCGAAGTGTTTGCAAGGTCTGTAGTTGCATTCGCAACCTCATCTATAGAATCATTCATTGATGAAAGAATCTGATTTAAGTCATCTATTGAACGACACTGATTTTTATTGGCTTCTGAAAGTGAATTCGTAATATTAAGACACTCCCCGGCACTATTATTCATATCATTTGAAACATTGGTCATACCACGAAGCATATTACGCATTTTAGAAACATAATCGCCCAAGCGTTCACTAAGAGTAGTAATTTCATTATTTCCTTCAGGCTTTATATTTACTGTAAAATCGCCATTACTCATATCATTAATACTATTTGTTACTCGTGATACCGGATTAATGTATTTACTAATTACAGTATAGATAAATACCGACATAAGAACAACCAATACTACTCCGATTACCAATGTTGCAGTAACTGTTTTCATAATATTTTCACTTATAAATGAATACGGGACAACACTTACTACTATCCAATTAGTATCTTTAATTTCTGTTGCTGTATAAATCATTTTACCTGAAGATGTCTTTGCAACAACAGCTTTATTAACATCCATTGTATTTTCTGTATTGAGTGAAGAATACACCTTACTTAAGCCTTTAATAACAGAATCATCACTTTCAGATACAGTTTGACCCACCACCTCAGAATTATTACTTACAAGAATCTCTTCAGTATTGGTATTTATAATATAAAACTTTGCATTATCAGCGCTTGATTCAAAGGCATTAAGCTTTTCTGATACCTTATCAAAATTAATATCACTACTTAAAACAATCTTTCTGTCTTCATCAAGTAACACAGAACATGCAAGGCATGTTTTGCCGGTTGAAGCATCTATATAAGGTTCAGAAGTACATATATTACCTTTGTTTTCAACGGCACCAATAAACCATGCTCTATCTGTAAAAACAAATGTATCATCAGGTATCCAACCT
The DNA here is from genome assembly GCA_937915975.1 of uncultured Lachnospiraceae bacterium. Lineage (GTDB taxonomy): Bacteria > Bacillota > Clostridia > Lachnospirales > Lachnospiraceae > Coprococcus_C. Next base: position 7,026 of record CALGGL010000303.1, read on the forward strand.
GAACCATCCAAAAATTTACCTGTATCGCCATAGCCAACATAAATATCCTGAGAATCAGGATCAAGAGCAGTTAACTCAAGCAACATAACAAGAGCATCATCATAAGATAATTCCGGAGAGTTTTTCCATATATCTGCCGTCTGCTTAACTCTTCCTTCAATGCTGCTCCACCAACTGTATATTTCATTTGCATATGAAATGGATTCTTTACTCAATAGAGAGCCTGATAACTCTTTGATTTTTCTCTTCTGAGCATTTATATTAAATGCTGTGATAACAATGATTATAAATGCGACTGCCAAAATAATTTGTGTTAGTAAAACTTTCTTTAATGACTTTCTCTTTTGCGTATTCATTTTACATCCCCCTTATAAAATCAGGTAGTGTCAAGTTGACACTCCTTTTTTCTATATAAATCTTTTATTTTAAAGGGA
>CALGGL010000304.1 GCA_937915975.1 uncultured Lachnospiraceae bacterium
AATTCCGAAGCCCTGTCAAATATTCCCTGGGATGATCTTCCGGGAATATTTATCCCGAACTGCTTATATATAAGAATTACAAAGCCGGAACAATCGGTTCCCGTTTCAAGGCTGTTGCCACCCGAAACATACGGTACCTTATCGACATAGCTTTCGGCAAGCGCCACCACATCCTCACCGTTTACACCGATTTCATCGGATTCCTCAGCGTGTGGTATATAGCCGACGTTAGCGGCACAGATAAGTATAATCAACATAACAGCCATAAAGTATGCTGTTATTTTATTAAAATATCCTTTGTATTTTTTATTCACCTACAGTTCCTCCTTCACCCGGTATGTGTCCTATAACATTACCATTAGAATCAAGGATATCATATCCTCCTTCGGAACAGTTTGGAACTATCTCAGTTGTTTCTGCTTTAGGCGCTTCAGTTACAGGTGCCTCAGTTACTGCTGCTTGTGTAGTGGCAGGAGCCTGCGTGGTAGCAGGCGCCTGTGTGATAGCAGGTGCTTCCGTAGTGACCGGTGCTTCCGTAGCAGCCTGTGTGGTCTGCTGTTTATCCTTATCGACAGCCTCTGTAGTACTCTTTTCAGTTGTATTCTTTTCTGTCGTAGTTTTGTCCTTATCCTTTTCGTCCTTTTTTGACGAATTTTCTGTTGTCTCCTCTTCTTCCTCCCCGGTATCCAAAGAAGCTTCGACAGATGCATCCTGTGGAGAGGCTGTTTCCTCACCGGTTTTGCTATCTCCGCATCCCGCAAGTCCGATTATTGTGCCAAAGCTTAAAACCGTCAAAAATAATTTTGTCTTTTTCAAATTAACACTTCCTTATCTTACGATTAAATACTCATCCGTCATATACGAATAAAGCTCTCCGTCATTTTCACTGATTACCTCAAGCCGGTATGTATCCTCCGGAAGAGAATTAATTCCCAAATATGCGGTAAATCCGTAATCGGAATTATTTTTTGACTCTAAATCCTCATTGACTGGAAAAGCTTCTATTGTATAAACATTTTCTTCACCTGATAATCTTATGTAAATAAAAGAATCAGAAGATATGTAATTATCGTCAACATACCCGGTTATTTTATAATAATTATCATAATTTGTCCAGTATATTGTCGAATTATCTGAATTATATGTCGAAACCTCCTCATAAAACGGCCGTAAAGGTGCCGGCATAACAGGAGAAAATTTAGTCATCGACATAAGATTTCTCTCCACCACTTCTATTATACATACATCGTAGATATCATACGCCATCATATCCAACCTGTATGTTGCGCTCTTTGAAAAAGTACAGTGATTAAACTCATTTGCAAGGAAAGGTATCAGAGAATTTCCGAAGGAATCTCTGTAGCACAAAAGGCCTCCTGTCTTATCCTCATTAATTGTATTGACAGTTATCTGTGTCACATCATCCGTTCCGTCATAAACAAATGTCATATAGTCCGAATAATCATATTCTTCCTCGGTATGTCTGTCCAGAGGGAAAAGAATTTTGTCGATATCCCCTTCAAAGTCATCACGCAGAGTATAATCAAGCATAAGGTAATCCGTGTGCGAAACTCCCGCTTCGTCAAGCAAGAGATTATAAACCATGGCAGCTCCCTTATTGTTCCAATGCGAGTCACCTTTATGATAAAGTATCTCATCTTCATTCAAAAATGATTTCTTTAAGTCCACATAATTTATGCCATATTTATCAAACATAGGTGTAATCACATCAAGATTATTATCCTCATTTAAAACCTTATAATAATAAGGCATATATTCAGGATAAAGTGTATTTTTATTCGGTGCACACGTAAATATGAATTTCTTACCGAGTCCCTTCGTATATTCCTGCATAAGAGCTATGGTTTTTATAACATTATAATAATGTCTTTCACTAACCGTATTTGTGCCCTGATAATCACCAAGGGAGGCTTTAAGATAAAGCCATCCGTCCTTTCCGACGATTGCAAGTTCCTCACTTGACTCACCGAATATCCTACTCTTAAAATTTGCATTCATTGTTACAAGCTCCTGCCTGAATGCAAAGTGCTCCTCATACCAGTCCTTTAATTCCTGAAGATAATTAATATTAAAACCTTCATCCGCAACTATTTGCGGAGGCTCAAGCAAAACTTTATTTTCCGTATTCTCCGGTTCTTCGTAAAAAAGCATGCCAAGAAAAGGAAATGAAATTATCAGGAAAAATGAAATTATATATATTATCTTATAAATCTTCATCTTATGTCTCCAAATGTATTATCAGAATCTAAAATAAATAAACGGATTATACGAACCTGATGCAAGACTCATCATACAAAGCATCAAAAGTAAAAGTAAGATAAGTCCCGTAACAATATGCCATACATTAATTACCGTCTTGTTATCATTTTTTGTGATTTTCTCATTTATTCGTCTTATCCACGGAAATGCGAAGCATATACCTAAGGCAAATATCATTATGTTAAACGGAGTGCAAAGGGATATAACCAGATGAAGGGTTATTACAAGATGCCTGCAGAAACTGCTGCAGCACTTGATGGTGGCTGGATGCACACTGGTGATAAGGGTTACCTTGATGAGGAAGGATACCTCTATATCAACGGTCGTGTCAAGAATCTAATCATCATGTCAAATGGTGAGAATGTATCTCCTGAAGAGATTGAGAATAAGCTTGCCCTGAACCCACTTATTGCCGAGGTCATCGTATCTGGTGAAAATAATGGGCTTACAGCAACTATTTATCCAGAAGAAGAACTGATTAAGATGAAAGGCCTGTCAAGATCGGAAGAGCACACGTCTGAAC
>CALGGL010000305.1 GCA_937915975.1 uncultured Lachnospiraceae bacterium
AAGGAGCTGCTCTTTATCTATGAAGCCGCGTCTAAATGCAATCTCCTCTATACAGGAGATGTACATACCCTGGCGCTTCTGAAAGGCAGCTACAAAATCTGCGGCATCAAGAAGCATATCATGATTTCCGGTATCAAGCCATGCAAATCCACGTCCCAAGGTTTCCACCATAAGGTCGCCTCTTTCGAGATAAACATTATTTACACTTGTAATCTCAATCTCGCCTCTCGCTGAAGGCTTAACATTTTTAGCAATTTCAACTACATCATTATCGTAGAAATAAAGTCCCGGTACCGCATAGTTTGACTTTGGATGCTCAGGCTTTTCCTCTATAGATAAAGCCTTACCGTTTTCATCAAATTCTACTACGCCGTACTCTCTCGGATCCTTTACATAGTAACCGAAAATTGTAGCGCCCTTCTCTCTGGTTGCAGCATTTTTTAAAACCTTTGAGAAGCTCTGTCCGTAGAATATATTGTCTCCAAGAACAAGTGCCACACTGTCAGAGCCGATAAACTCTTCACCGATTATAAATGCATCCGCAAGTCCTCTCGGAGTCTCCTGAACCTTGTATGAAAACTTCATACCAAGCTGTGAACCGTCTCCGAAAAGCTCCTCAAAGGTAGGTAAATCTCTTGGTGTTGATATAATAAGTACCTCTCTTATACCTGCAAGCATAAGAGTAGAAAGCGGATAGTAAATCATCGGTTTGTCATATACAGGCATTATCTGCTTTGAAACTGCTTTTGTAAGCGGATAAAGTCTTGTACCTGAACCACCTGCTAAAATTATTCCTTTCATGATCAATCTCCTTCCTATCGTTCTAAACAAACTAAACAGGCTTGCGTAATCACAAACCTGTTTAAATTCATCTTAATTATTTCCCTGCGTACATATCCTCATAGTACTTCTGATAGTCGCCGCTTGTTACATTTTTCATCCAATCCTCATGCTCAAAGAACCAGGCGATAGTCTTTTTGATACCCTCTGCAAACATGGTTTCAGGATACCATCCTATCTCTGCCTTAATCTTGTCAGGAGCTATAGCGTATCTTCTGTCATGTCCCTTTCTGTCCTCAACATAAGTAATCAAATCCTTTGATACAAGCTGCTTTCTCGGATCACCGTCAGGAAGCATCTCCTGAAGTGTGTCTATGATGATATTGATAATCTCAATATTCTGCTTTTCGTTGTGTCCACCGATATTGTAGGTTTCAAAAAGTCTTCCCTGCTCCTGAACCATATCGATTGCCTTTGCATGGTCTTCCACAAATAACCAGTCACGAACATTTTTACCGTCACCGTATACAGGAAGCTTCTTACCGGAAAGTGCATTGTTAATGATAAGCGGTATAAGCTTTTCAGGGAACTGGTAAGGTCCATAGTTATTGCTGCAGTTTGTTATATTGGCAGGGAACTTATAGGTATCCATATAGGCCTTGACAAGGAGGTCGGAACCCGCCTTGCTGGCTGAATACGGGCTGTGCGGATCATACGGTGTGGTCTCGTAGAAATATCCGCCGTCCTCTTCAAGGGAACCGTATACCTCATCGGTTGAAACATGAAGGAACTTCTTTCCCTCCGGATAGGTACCGTCTTCCTTTTCCCACGCCTTTCTGGCACAATCGAGCATGACGGCCGTACCGAGCACGTTCGTCCTGACGAATGCGTTCGGATCCGCGATACTCCTGTCCACATGGCTCTCAGCTGCAAAGTTCACCACATAGTCGAACTGATACTTCGCGAACAAGCCATCCACCAATGCCCTGTCGCAGATGTCACCCTTCACGAAGAAGCAACGCTTATCGTCAATATCGGCCGCAATAGTGCCCAGGTTGCCAGCGTAAGTCAAAGCATCCAGCACCACGAGACAAACATCGTCGCGCTTCCGCAACATGT